>JAFDIG010000018.1 GCA_019308145.1 Deltaproteobacteria bacterium
CCACAAGAGGCTCTTCCATCCATTTTATGAGTAAAATGCTCATGATAAAGGCAAGAGAGGGGAAAAGAGGTAAAAGATATACCCCTCTTTTTGTACTGGAAATAGTGAGGATGAAAAAAGCAGGTACAAGCCAGCAAAGTAAAAGGAGAAAGTTTTTATCCTTTAAAAGTTCCCTTTTTTTATAAAAGGCTTTTGCTGCCATAGGGAAAAAAATGGTCCATGGTAGAAAAAGAGCAGGAAGGTTTATAAAGTAGTAATAAAAAGGGCGAACATGACCTTTTATTTCCCCAGGGAGAAAACGATTAATATGGTTTTCAACAATAAATACCCTTAAATATTCCTTTCCTCCAATATGATATATACCCCAAAGCCAAGGAATAATAAAAGCGAAAAAAATTATAAGGCCTTGGATGATTTTCATCTTTTTTAAAACTGAAAAATCTCTTATTGCTAATAGATAAAAGAAAACAGTTATAATTGGTATAGTTACCCCAATAAAGCCTTTGGAATAAAATGCTCCCACAAGGCCAATGTAAAAAAGATAAAACCATACATTGTTATCCTTGGCTTTAAAGAAGCCATACAAAGATAGGGTAACAAAAAAAGTTAGCGCAACATCTACAATCCCCCAGTGTGACATCTGAGTAAACAAACCAGCAGAAGCAAGGATTAATGCTGAAAGTATCCCTACCTTTAAAGAGTAAGCCCGCCAACCCCATATAAGAAGTAATAATGCGGTTAAAAAACCAAAAAGCCCATTTGGGAAGCGAACCGCAGACTCATTTTCTTTGCCAATTATCTTAAAAAGGGTTGCAACACAAAGAAAGTAAAGAGGAGGCTTTTCTAAAAAAGGTTTTCTGTTTAAGGTCGGAACAATTAAATTGCCTGTTTTTGCCATTTCTTTGCTAATCTCTGCCACCCTTGGCTCATCTGGAGTCCATAATGCTCGTCCTGTTTGTCCTAAGAAAAAAATAAGCAATAAAAAAATTAATCCGACAGATAAAATTAATAAATCATCTTTTTTGTTTATTTTGGTCATACTTTTGCTCTATCTCTTTCTCTGAAAATCAATATAAGATTTCTGGCATATATAAGTATGCCAAATGATTGGCCTAAGATAAAAACAGGGTCTCTTCTGTGGATAGCATAAAGAAGCAGAAGAGTGCTACCAGTAATACTTAACCACCAGAATGCAATAGGCACTACACTCTTTTTTGCTCGTTCACTTGCTATCCACTGGACAAAAAACCTGGCTGAAAACATCCCTTGGGCTAAAAAGCCTATCCCAAGCCATAGTTTATCTATCATTTCTATCACCTTTTATGCTTGATTCTCGGATTTTATATTTTAGATGATATCTTTGCATCCATCTTACTGCAAAGAGATCCCGTATACCTTTAAAAAGCCTGTTTTTTATATTATATTTTGTTTTCCCCATTGTCCTTGGATGATGATGTACACCTATCTGTTTAACTTTATATCCTTCCATTTTAAAGAGAGTAGGGAAAAAACGGTGTAAGCCTTCATAAAGTTTTATATCTTTTAGGCAACTTTTTTTAAATGCTCTCAAGGAACAGCCTACATCAATGATATTATCCCCGGTGAATTTATTTCTGACAAAATTTGCAATCTTTGATGAAGTCCTCCTTACAAATGAATCATGCCGTTTTAAACGATATCCAGTTACCATATCCACATTATCCATTTCTGATAAAAGCATTGGTATATCAATTGGGTCGGATTGTAAATCACCATCCATTGTTACGATAATGTCATAGGTTGCATAGTCAAATCCTGCTGCAAATGCTGACGTCTGACCATAATTCTTATCAAAACTCAAATATTTAATCACAGGATCATTACTTAATGATTTAATTACATCAAGAGTCCCATCAGAAGATCCATCATCAACAAAGATCACCTCATATTTTGTTTCTTGTTTATCCATTATCTGATGAATTCTATCTACAAGGGGTATTACATTATCCCTTTCGTTTTTCACAGGAATCACAATGCTTACTCCTGTTTTTTTATCAATCTTTTGCTTTTCCATACTCTCATATCCTTTAGTTTGCGATTTATATCTTTTACTTCAAGTTTTATTTTTTCTCCTTTAATCTTGAAGAGCCCATAATGGAAAAAAGATCCACCAAATCCATGGTGAATAGGAGCTCCAGCAGTGCCTAAGATGATCTGCTTGACTCCTTTAATGGTGCGGAAGTTATAAAGATGTTTATGCCCGCAGATATATGCATCAACTTGATATTTTTTAAGTAATCCCCAAAAATAATCTCTTTTTTTGGAATGCTTGTCAAGTGATCGATGTATATGTGATCCAGCTGGAAAGGCAGGATGGTGACCAAACACAAATATATGTTCTTTTTTTGTTTTTTCTAAATCATTTTTTAACCATTTTATTTGTTCATCATTTTCAAATTCGTTAGTATATAAAACAATAAAATGACAATTAAACCAATCTATTGAATATGCCAACTCTTTAAATCCTGTTGGTCCATTTTTTGGGGTATTGAATAAAGAAACAAATATCTTTTTTTGTGAATTATTTAAAATGTCATGGTTGCCAGCAACCGGAAATATTTTACCTAAAGGTTTTGTTATCTTTTTCCAAAAAAATAGTTGCCTTAATAAAGTTCCATTATCACGATTCCCTTTTACCAAATCCCCTGTACAAAAGGAAAAAGAAACCCTTTCTTTTACTATATTTGAGATGATTTTTCTTGCTACATTAGTGTTTATCCAATCTGTTTCTCCCCTTGTGTCGCCAAAAACCGCAAAGGTTAAACAAAAAGTAGTAGAGCTTGATCCTATAATTAAAAATAAGATCAAGATAAATTGGATTGAAAATTTTTTTAACTTTTTCATTTTACTTATATTTCCTTATTATGTTGGAGATTAATATATGATCATCAACTTGAGTTATAAAATTAATTTTTTTAAAGCCTTCTTTACGGAATTTTTGATACTTTTTTTTAGGCATAACACAATAAACTCTTTTTTGGCTATTCCATAATTTCTTGAAATTATCAGCTTTATAGAACCAGTTTTCATCATTTAAGTTACCATGTTTTCTACCAAATCTTAATTCACCAACTTTATTTACAAGAGCAATTCTTCTTTTTAAATAGAATCCTAAACTTGGATCAAATGATCTATACATTGCCACAATATCATCCTTTGCTAAAAACGAACTCATAATTTTAGCAAGGCTTTTTGTGGATTTCTCATTGTCAATCTCTTTAGGTATAAAGTTAGTAGATATTCCTAAAAATAATGCCACACCAAGAACTAATGTTGTTACTGTAGCAACTCTTTGATTTTTTTTGTGAAATAAAAAAGCAAGGATTGCCATAGTTAAGAAGGTTAAACCAAGAATATAGAAAATAGGCTTCATTAATATAGAGGCATATTCAAATGTTGGGTAAAAGATTATAATTGCTATAGGTGTTACAGCAATGATTATTCCGAGAATAATAAGAAGATATAATGACCAGCTGAAATGAATAAATATATATTCTTTTTCATTTTTTATATATTGCTTGAAAAAACTGCCAACAATAATAGCTATTGGAGGGAAAATAGGAAGAATATAAGGAGCTAATTTTGAATGGGAGAGAGAAAAGAAACCAAGGATTAAGGTTATCCATAGTAACAAAAAGAGATTTCCTTCGCTGATATATTTAGTTTCTCTTTTTTTTGAAGAAAAAAGCAAAATTAAAGAAGAAGGAAGGAAAAAGGTCCATGGTAAAAAGCCTTCAATTATAACTACTAAAAAAAACCAAAAAGGTTCATACCTTCTATGAATAGAAGATAGATATCTTAAAAAATGCTCATGTATAAAAAAAAACCATAGAAATTCATGGTTTTTTAAGCTTACCATAATAAACCATGGAGAGGTAATGGCCAGAAATATGATAGTTCCATGGATAAGTTTCATATCCTTGATAATAGAAAATTTTCTGGTAAGAATAATCCAAATTCCTATAACCAATAAAGGCAAAACAACACCAATGAGTCCTTTTGTTAAAACAGCTAAAGCCATTGAGATATAAAATGCCCAAAGCCAGAGATTTTTTTTATTTCCTTTTTCATTTTTAAGAAACCAAAGATAAAAAGAGAAAAGAGTGGCGGTTATAAAAAAGGAAACAGCAGGGTCTATGATATTTATACGACTCAATATAAAATATAATGGTGAGATAAGAAGTATTATCGCACTGATAAAGCCAGTTAGTGAATCAAAGATCATAAAACCCAGAAAAAAGGTTAGTAGAACCCCTGCTATTCCGAATATTGCAGAGAAAAACCTTGCTGCAAATTCGTTTTGTCCAAAGAGTTTGAATGATATAACATTTAACCAATAATATAAGGGGGGTTTTTCAAAATATTTTATATAGTTTAGATGAGGTGTAATATAATCATGCATTTCTATCATCTCTCTTGGGATTTCAGCATACCGACCTTCATCAGGATCCCATAAACTACGTTTGCCCAGTCCAAAAAAAAGAGATCTAGCACTAAAAAATATAACAATAATAACCATAAATAGTATATTTTCTTTTATATGATTTAACATTCGATTTGCCCTTTAATTGAATTTAGAAGAGTTTAATTTGCATACAGTTTTATCTTTTATACTAATTACTTCACGCTTCATTTTTCTTTTACGAACTAATTAAATAAATAAGATTTGGTTAATTTGTTTAACCTATAAAGGTTAAAGAAATATTAAGCTAAAATTAATTTTTCTTAATAGAGGGCTTATTAGAAATTACTACTAAATTCCTTGAACCTACCATCCCTGTTGAAAGGAGATAGATTTTAGCACATGGAGCTTTTGTAAACTCTTTATATGAGTCATTTTCCATAATGACAATATATCTTTTTGGTAAAGATAAGATTTTGCAAAGAGATTTTTTATCCCTTATAATTTTTATATTTGAATATCCTGTATAAAAATTAAAAGGTGATGGTTCAAATCCGCCATAAATTAAAAGTTCATCTTTTGGTTTTAAAAAATGGGTAATCTGCTTGCAGAAAGGTTTTGCTGATTTATATTGATTAAAATAAGGATAAATAAATTGAGAGGCATAAAGAACTGATATAACAATAAAAAGTATTAAAGCGTAAAACACTCCTTTTGTTTTTTTTAAACTAACTAAAATCCCTATAGCAAATGAGCCAATAAAAATTATTCCTGAAAAAGGAAGACTAATTTTGTAAGGTATAGGATAACCTGCTATTATTCCTTTTTTTGCAAAAAGCAATGCAGGAAATATCAAAGAAGCTGAGATTCCTATCCAAACTAAAATCCATAGAGGAATCTCAATAAACTTTGTAAAATAATAAGATAGTTTTCCTGCAATATATTTTTCCAAGAAGAAGCCAACTATAATTGCTGCTGCAGGGAAAGAGGGGAGCATGTAAAGATCTCGTTTACTTTTTGATATAGAGAAGAATAAAAGAACTAATATTACCCATAAAAATAGAAATATTAACCTTTGCTTATTATTTTCTTTTTTGGTAAAGCTAAAAATAGCAGCACCTGGTAAAAAGAGTGTCCAAGGGAGAAACCAGGCAGGGAAATTTAAGATAAAATAATAAAAAGGCCGGCTTCCCCCAAGATACTTAGTTACTCTTCCAAAAGATTGTCTAAAAAGAATATCGATTGTATATTCCTTGCCACCCATCAGACATGCAGGGACAAGCCAAGCACCGACAACTAAAATTAAAATTAACCATCCAAATGGATTAAGTAATATCTTTAATCTCTCAAATTCCTTAAACGTTATCGAGTATGAGATAATGACCAGAAAAGAGATAACAATAGCTACAGGTCCTTTTGTAAGTATACCAAGCCCCATAAAAAAATACCCTAAAATAATAAAAAAAGTTTTTTTGTTTCCCTTTAAAGAGACTTTTATAAAGAATACAATAGAAAGAAGCTCAAATAAAAGTAAGGTTGTATCAAGATGATTTTCCCTTGAAAGGTGTAAGTATAAAGGTGTAGTTGATAGGATAATTGAAGAGAGAAAAGCGACTGAAGGATTAAAGAGCATGCGGGCAATTAGATATACAACAAAGAGAGATAGCGCTCCAGCAAATGCTGTAGGGAAGCGAGCGGAAAAAGATGTTATCTCACCAAAGGTTTTATAGCTTAAAACAGTAAACCAAAAATATAAAGGTGGTTTGTCAGAATATATCTCCCCATTGTAATGTAGTAAAAACCATCCTTCTTTTTCCATCATCTCTTTTGGAACTTGAGCATAACGTGTTTCGTCAAAACCCCATAAATCCCATGCCCCAAGATTATAGAAAAAGAGAAGATAGGAAAGAGTAGCTATGATAAGAAGAAAAAAAATATCCCTTTTTATGCCTGTTATTTCTTTCAAATGAGCTATCATTTTTTGAAATTAGTCAAATTTTCTTTTGCGCACTAATTAATCTATTTTTTTAGGATGGATTAACTAATGGGAGAAAAACCGTAAAGGTACTCCCTTTGCCAAGTTCGCTTTCTACTATAATTTTGCCACCGTGAATTTCTACAATTTTTTTGCACAAACTTAAACCAAGCCCTGTTCCTCCTGTCTGACGGGAGCGAGATCTTTCAACCCTAAAGAAGCGATCAAAAATCTTAGGGAGATCCTCTTTTGATATCCCAATTCCAGTATCTTTTATAGTAAAAACTGACCATCCATTCTCTTTTTTTAAGGAAATTTCTATTTCTCCACCTGGCAAGCTATATTTTATGCTATTATCTATCAGATGGGTGAAAAGCTGCTGAATCCTAAATTTCTCTCCTTTAACTAATAGATGAGGCAAAGGTAAATAAGAGAGTTTTATTCCTTTATCATTAGCAAGACCTTGAAAAAGATCTATGACCTTTAATAGTTCATTATCTATTGCGATCTCATCATCTGGCTTTCTCCATTGACCTGAATCCACCTTTGCCAAAAAGAGCAAGTTATTAGTAAGCTCTATTAATTCATCGATTTTTCTCACCAAATTATACAGATGATCTTGGTATTCATCTCTTTTTCTTGATGTAGAAAGAATCCTTTCTGTTTCTCCTTTGAGAACAGCCAATGGGGTTTTTAGTTCATGAGAAACATCGGCAGAAAATTGACTGATTTTAAGATATGACTCCTCTATTCTTGAGATCATCTGGTTTAATGCGTAAATGAGCTCATCAATCTCATCGCCTGTGCCAGATGGAATAAGTCTTTTATCTAAATTTGAAATAGAGAGATGTTGAGCTTCTTTTGTAATTTTACTTATAGGAACAAGCACTCTTCTTGCAAATAGCCATCCTCCAACGCATGCTATTAATAAGGCAAGAGGGATTGCAATTATAATGTTATTTTGAAAGTTTGACATTGTTTTGTTATAATGTTTTAGATAAGTTCCGATTTGTATTGCATATATTTCTTTATTGATAGTAGAATCAAATAAAAAAGAATGGATTCTAAAGGGATTTCTATGATAAGGGGAATGAAAGGTTTCTTTTATAAGATGTTTTTTCTTTAAGCGAGTTAAAAAATTTATATCTTTTCTGTATCCAATATCTCCAAAGTTTTTTGATGCTATAACTGTTTTTCCTTTATGATCAAGTATGCGATAATATATTTTATAAAATTCTCTTCCAGCGATTGTTTGATCAAATCTTTTTTGTATTTTTTTTAAATCATTTTTTTCTTGATCTATTTCTGCTAAAAATTCGTTGCTCTCATCGGTTATAAATCGGTCGATTTCTTTTATAAGGTTGTGAGAGAGTCTATAATTTAAAAATAGAGCAAGGATAAAAATAGAAATAAAAAAAGTTAAAGAATACCATAGAGTGATCTTAAAATCCGCTCTTTTATGAATTTTTATGCTTTGCTTCAAGTATATAACCAACTCCTTTAACTGTATGAATAAATTTAAAAGAAGAATCTTTTTCAATCTTTTTCCTTAAATGATTGATATGAACATCAACAACATTGCTAAAGCCATCATAATCTAAATTCCATACCTTTTCCAGTATCATAGTGCGGGTGACGATACGTCCTTTATTTAAAAGTAGATACTCAAGCAATGAAAATTCTTTAGGTGTGAGAACAATCTCTTTGTCGCCTTTATAAACCCTTCTTGATATTTGATCAAGAAAGAGATCCGCTACTTTAAGCAAAGAAGGGGTATACTGCTTTCCTCTTCGTGTTACTGCTCTTATCCTTGCAAGAAGTTGATTAAAGGAAAATGGCTTTGTGATATAATCATCTGCTCCTGCATCTAATCCTGCTATTATCTCTTCGTTGCTATCTTTTACTGTTAAAAGAATTACTGGTATAAAATTTCCCCTTTTCCTTATATTTTTAAGTAATGATATACCATCAAGTTCTGGAAGCATGATATCAAGTATAATCAAGTCAAATGGTTGGGATTCAATATATTCAAGAGCTTCTAATCCCGAAGAAGTGGTTTCAACTGAATAATAATTTTCTTCTAAGCCTTTTTTTAAAAACTTTTTTGTATCAATATCATCTTCTACCAGTAGTATCTTCATCTTACTCTTGTTTAATATAATTTGTTTTATTTTTTTACCATAAAAATTAGTTTAGGTGAACTTTTTCTTTTTACTTTATTAGCATAAAAAAGTTATGAAATCACTAAGTTTGACAAATAAAGATTTATCTTATATATTTTGGTTTGCTAAATAATTTATAGGGGGTTAAAAGATGTTTAATCTTATTAAAAAAACTTTACTTACTGGCATAGGCTTAACTATCTTAACCAAGGAAAAGGTTGAAGAAGTTGGAAAGGAATTGGCAAAAAAGGGAAAATTATCAGAGAAGGAAGGGAAAAAATTGGTTGATGATTTGCTTAAAAGATCGGAACAAGCTAATAAAGAATTAGAAGAAAAAATTGAGAATTCGGTTAGAAAAGTCGTTGAAAAATTGAATTTAGCAAGTAAAGATGATATTGCCAAATTATCTCAGAAGATCGAGCAACTTGAAAAAAAGAGGTAAAAGAAAACAAAATTCCTTTCCTATCCATTTTAGGGTCTTCTTCTTTGGTATTGTCTTAAATCTTGTTTAATGATCAATTTGGAAACCTTAAAAATTACATGAAGATAATGGTGAAATAGGTGTAGTCTTTTTTGATAACATTATTATTTATAAAAGAGATAGATAGATGTTTATTCGTAAGATAGGAACAATAGGGAGAACATATCGCCACGTCCAACGTTACAGACAAATTCTTACCATCCTTTTTAAGTATGGGTTTGGTGATCTTATAGATACCCTTAAAATTGATCAGTATCTTGAAATCGGCTGGCAGATGATCTCAAAAAAAAGAAGAGAAAAGGTTGAAACACTAACAAGGGCAGAGAGGGTAAGAATGGCTTTGGAGGAGCTTGGTCCTACTTTTATAAAATTAGGGCAGATTCTCTCCACTCGTCCTGATTTGGTGCCTGTCAATTTTCTCCAAGAATTGGTAAAACTTCAAGATAATGTTCCCCCTTTTGATTATAATGATGTGAAATTGATTGTTGAAACTGAGCTTGAATCACCTATTAGGAAAATTTTTAAGGATTTTGAAGAATCTCCTTTAGCTGCTGCTTCTATTGGACAGGTTCATCGGGCAAAACTTATTGATGGTGAAGAAGTGGTGGTAAAGGTGCAAAGGCCGAATATAAGGAGAATCGTTGAGGTAGATTTGGAAATCATGCTGCATTTAGCAACTTTAATGGAGAGACATTTAGAAGGTTTTGAGCTTCATCAACCAACAAAAATTGTTGAAGAGTTTGCTCGAGCTATTGAAAAAGAGTTGGATTACACTATAGAGGCTTCTCATCTTGAGCGATTTGGTAACCAGTTTTTAGGTGATCCTACGATATATGTCCCAAAGGTTTACATAGATGAAACAACAACACGAGTACTTACAATGGAGTATATTGATGGTATAAAATCCTATGAACTTAATCAATTGAAACAAAAAGGGTTTGATCTAAAAGAGATCGCAAGCAGAGGAGCTGATTTGCTTATGAAGCAGATTTTTATTTATGGTTTTTTTCATGCAGATCCACATCCTGGCAATATCTTTATTCTTCCTAATAATGTTATCTGTTATCTCGATTTTGGTATAATGGGGCGTATTAACAGGAAAACAAGAGAGGACTTTGCAAATTTATTTTTGGCAATTGTGCAAAAAGATGAGGCAAAAGTTGTAGATGCATTGCTAAGACTTACTATATGGGACGATGAACCAAACAGTAATTTATTGGAAAGAGATGTAGCAGATTTAATTGATCAACATTTTTATAAACCTTTAAAATATCTTAAATTCGGTAAACTTATATATCAACTCCAAGAACTGATAGCACGTTATCATTTAACGATTCCTCAAGATCTTTTTCTAATGTTAAAGGCAATAGCAACTATGGAAGATTTAGGCCGAAAACTTGATCCTAATTTTGATATAACAAAACATGCTGCTCCTTTTTTAAAGCAGATCCAGTTTGAGCGTTTTTATCCTCAACGCATTGCTTCTGATATGTTTGATTCAGGGACAGATCTTATTTATCTTATGAGGGAAATACCAAAAGATTTAAGAGACATCCTTGCTAAGCTTAATAGAGGGAAACTTAAAATAGGTTTTGAACACAAAGGGCTTGATCCTATGCTTGCAACTCATGACAGAATAGTTAACCGAATTGCTTTTGCAATTGTTTTAGCTTCTCTTATTATTGGTTCTTCCCTTATTGTTCTTTCAGGCATTCCACCAAAATGGTATGAAATTCCAATTATTGGACTTGCAGGTTTTATTGTTGCTGGACTTATGGGATTTAAACTCTTAATATCAATCTTAAAAAGAGGAAAAATGTAAGTTACTATCCTACTATAACTGATGTTTTGATTAAGAAATCATACTTTCATAGGTAAGATTAACACTTCTTTAAATATTAAAAGGTAAAAAGATGAAAAAAAGGATAATTTTAAAAATAATATTTATTATTTTGTTTATATTTTTTCTGATCTCATGCGGTGGAGGAGGCACAAGCTCAAAACAAGAAGAGGTATCTGTTATACCAGTTACCATTGATCCCCAAACCAGCCAAGGAAGCATCAAGATATCTTCAATATCAACAAAAAATGCGATATTTGTTGTTACAGCACACAGTTATACACTCCCAAATCCTACATATAGTTTAACAGCAGAAATAATGCCATCTGCTAAAGAAGGGTTTATATCTTATCCATTTTTATCAAAAACTAAAGAATCTTTTGATATGGATTTCCATACTATCTTGCGCCTAAAAGAGATAGAATTTGCAATAAAATATGGTTCTCCTCTTAACTATCCTCTGCCAAAAATAAAGAAAAAAGTGCATCAACAAGGGGAATTTGTTAATTTTTGGGTTGAAGATAATTATGGAAGAAATACGCAAATTACAGCAGAGCTAAAGGTTATTGGGGAGCATTGTTATATTTATCTTGATACAGGGAATGATACTATTGATTTACCTATAGATGTTATTGAAACAATAAAAAACGAGTTTGATAATAACTCCTATCCAACTGCACATAATTATTTTGGCACAGAATGGAATCCTGGTATTGATAACGATAACAGGATAACCATACTTATATCAGCTCTTGTACCAGCTTATGGATATTTTTATGCAAGAGATGAGTTTCCAAATACGATCCCAGGTTTTGGATACAGCAACATGAGGGAGATGATCTATTTAAATGATGGTATATGGGTTGAAGATGATATTAATGAAGCAAAGGCTACGTTGATACACGAATTCCAACATATGATAAATTTTTATTATAAAACGATTCTATATTCTACATTTGAGGAGATATGGTTAAATGAGGGCTTGTCCGTTTATGCAGAACAATTAGCAGGTTATGGCATGCTTAATGGGAGTAAATGGGGAACAAATATGGTTTTATATTATTTAGAAGCACCTCAGGATTTTTCTATTAGCTACTGGAACCCAAAAGAATATGGGATGTCTTACCTGCATGTTTTATATATTGCTGAGCATTTTGGAGACAATGCAATAAAATCATTGGTACAAAGCGATCTAAATGGAATAGAGAATGTTGAGGCAGCAACTAATATCTCATTTGATAATTATTATAATAATTGGACTCTTGCAAATTATCTTGATGGGATGGTTAAAAATAAAGAATATAACTATTACTCTATTGATTTAAGGGGAACCTATGCCGGAATATCTTTATCAGGGATTGTCCCTGCAGAAGAATTTTCAGATAACAACTATAACTTCACAACCCAGCGTTCTTTAAATCCATGGGGAGTAGAATATCTTGAATTTGTAAGCGATCAAAATGGAAAGGATCTCTCGTTAAATATAACTGCTAATCAGGGTGCAAAGTTAAATGGGTATTTAATAATAATTAATAATCCTTAAATAAAATTAAATATATTTTTAATTCAAAACCGTTACTAAAGAAAATGTTATTCATACAGGATTTGTTAAAATGAGAGATATAACTATCATTCATAAGGTTTAGCTTTACATCCTACCAACTGTGAGATGTTAAGCCTGCCCTTAATAATTGAACCCCAAAAAAGAAGGGTTCAACGGTTTTAAAACCACAATAAATAATTATAACACACATATCTTAAGGAATGCGGGAGTTTTCCTAACATTTTTTCTTGACAATTAATTCAAATATGGCTATATTTGCATATATGAAAAAATCTAATATTAAACTCTTTAAATTACAGGCTAAGATAGCAAAAGCATTATCTCATGAAAGTAGACTTATTATCATAAATGCACTTAAGGATAAGGAGATGTGTGTTTGCGAATTGACAAAACTTATAGGAACAGATCAATCTACAGTGTCACGCCATCTTGCAGTTTTGAAAAATGCAGGTATTTTAACAGAAGATAGAAAAGGCAATAAAGTCTATTATAAATTGCTTACACCTTGTGTGCTTGACTTTTTTGAATGTGCAATAGGAGTTATAAAGGCTCATCAATTGGAACAGATTGAGGAGATTGTTTAAAATTTTTTATACTGGTTTATGCGTTTTTGGCCATAAATAAATATAATATTGTTTTTTTAATCTACATTATTAAAAATTTTTTAAATAAAAAGATAAAAAATTTATCTTAAATATAATTTTAAGGAGGAATATTTATGGAATTACATCTTTCTCACATCATCTATTTGCTCTTAACAGGTATTGGTGTTGGCTTTGCTTCTGGATTACTTGGTGTTGGCGGATGTTTCATTATGGTTCCTATCCAGTTTTGGGTGTTAAAATCAATAGGGGTTGATCCAACAATTGCAATAAGGATTGCTTTTGGAACAAACCTGCTTGTTGTTTTACCTACAGCATTTAGTGGTGCAATGACCCATCACAAAAAAGGTTCAACTTTATGGAAACCAGCATTAATTTTAGGAATATTTGGGGCAATAGGTTCTTTTGGAGGTGGTTTCATTGCTGCTCATTTACCAGGGAGAATATTGGTAACAGCATTTGGTATTGCTGTGTTATTAGGTGCCATCAGAATGTTAACTGCTAAGCCACCAAAAGTTGAAGAAGAACCTACAGAGGCTTTTATACCATATCTTTTATGGGGTGTTGCCCTTGGTATTGTTTCCGGGATTATAGGAATAGGTGGTGGCGTTTTGATGGTGCCAATAATGGTTCTTTTTTTAAAATTCAAAATACACCAAGCAGTTGGAACATCAACTGCTTTGATGATATTTACCGCAGCTGGTGGTGCAATATCTTACATGTTAAATGGGTGGGGAATTTCTGGTTTACCACCTTATTCAACTGGGTATTTAAATTGGCTCCAATTTATCCTGCTTGCAGGGGCGAGCATTCCTATGGCTACAGTTGGAGCAAGATCTGCCCATAGACTTCCCGCAAAGCAGCTACGATATCTATTTATTATCGTTATGTTTTATATGGGATTAAAGATGATAGGTGTTTTTACTTGGCTTCATCTGCCGATTTAAAGGAGAAAAGGCGAAACAGATAAAGAGAGGAGGGTGCCGCCTTCTCTTATTTAATTTTATAAGATTTGTTTAAAGGTTTAAGAGGGGTAATTAAGATGTTGTTAAAAGATTATAAGTTAACTCTAAAAATGCCAGAATGTAATCCATCATCTCAAATAATAAATGGAATAGCAAACCTTGGCCAGAACATAGAAGAGGTTTTACCTTATTTAAATAGCGTAATAAAAAATTGTTTTTATAACCATAAATCAAAGATTTTGAGCTTTAAAAAAGATGGGCATATGGTTACCATCTACCCTGATATGATAGCGGTAACAAAGTTTAATAGCAAAGAGGAGATGATAAAATTTTTAGATTGGCTAAAAAATTTCATCAATGAAATTTATGGAAATAGAGAGAATATAAAACCAAATTACAAAACAAGGGAAATACCAAAACCTATTGAACTTCTTAAGCTTTTGCCAGGGGAAAATTGTGGGGATTGTGGATATGCTAGTTGTCTTGCATTTGCTGTTAAACTTTCTCAAGGTGAGGCTACTATAGAAGATTGCCCACTCATATTTAAAGCTGAATTTAAAGAAAAAAAAGAGAAGCTATCTGAGGTATTTTTGGAAGCTTAAAAACAAGTATAATAATAACTCATCAATTTTTTAAAGATGAACTTAAGCAAGGGTAAAGTTTAATCTTTTTCTTTTTAGTTTTCTTTGATGCAAAAGTATATGTTTTTTATTATTTTTTTAATTTACTAACCTGACTAAACCTTCATATGTATAACCTTTCTTAAAAACAACTTTATTTTTTCTTGACATCTTTATTTCTTTTAATAATACTTCTAAAAATAACCCAATAGATTAAAAAACTAATTTAGAAACCCTTTATTATTTGACTCTAAATATAAACAAATTTTTAAAATCATTAAAGATATGAAGAATGTAGTAAGCCAAAACGATGAAATAATAATTATACCTCCTTTTAGTAAAAAAATAGAAGAGATAAATAGCTTTTATACTTTTAGTAATATATCGGTTTCTGAACCAGAACTTTTTGGTCTTGTTATTTACAAAATTATGATGATAGAGAAAGAGATTATTGCTTCCGTTCAAAATGGTCTTTTAGATAGCTTTTTTGTTGATGAAATCACTAACCATATACATGCTCATTCTTTAAATGTTTTGGCTGATATTATAATAAAGCTAATAAACGATACAAAACTTAGAACATCTGTGGGCGATTCAAATAAAAGAAGAAAAGAAGAATTTAGTACTGAAAAATATATAATGGAGTTTGAAGAGCTTTATTTTTATTTAAATGATTTATAAAAAAGGAATAATTAATAAATTGAAAATAAATCCTTTAAAGTTAAAAAATAATTTAAATATTTTTACAATAGATATCGAAGAATGGTTTCACATTTTAGATATAAGAGATGATTTAGTAAGGTTTGAGAATTGGAATAATTTAGAGACAAGGGTTGAAAGAAATACTGATATTATTTTAGAAATATTTGATAAATATAGTACAAAAGCAACCTTTTTTGTATTAGGATGGATAGCTGAAAAGATCCCAAAATTAATTAAAAAGATCAAAAATATGGGCCATGAGATAGCCTCTCATGGTTATAAGCATGAACTAATATATGAGATCGGAATAAAGAAATTTAAAGAAGATATTGATAAATCAAAAAAGATATTACAAGATATAACAGGCCAAAAAATTTTAGGGTATAGGGGTCCTGGCTTTTCAATAAAAAAAGAGAACCTTTGGGCATTAAAAGCCATTGCGGAAGCAGGTTATTTATATGATTCTACTATATTTCCTGCTAAAAGAGGTCATGGTGGAATTGAGGGATTTTATAGATTCCCATTTAAAATCGTTGATACTTAGGAAATTATAGAACTACCTATCTCAACTCTTGCTACTCCATTTGGAAATATTGCCTTTTGTGGTGGGGGATATTTAAGGCTATTTCCTTATAAAATCATTAAATGGGGGATAAAAAATATAAATAAACAAGGGAAGATAGCGATAGTTTATCTACATCCCTCAGACATTGATACTAAACAACCTAAATTAAATCTTTCTTTAAAAAGAAAATTTAAAAGATATTATAATTTAAATGCTACAATTTTTAAAATAGAAAATCTATTAAAAGATTTTTCATTTCAAAGAGCTGATAAAGTTTTAGGATTAGATGGTTAGATGGAAATAGAAGTAAGAGAAATAGAGGAAAAAGATTGTGAGCAGATCACATCTCTTTTTATAGATGTTTTTAAAAAACCTATGGGTAAAGAGGATAAAGGGAGTAAACATTTTTTTTGGGAATATATAAATAACCCTTTTGGAAAAGTTAAGGTTGCGCTTGCTTTTGATGAAAATAAGCTTATTGGTGCTAACTGTTTACTGCCAATAAAGTTAAATATTATGAACAAAGATGTAAAGGCAACTTTATCTTTTGATAGTATGATTCATCCTGATTATCAAAAAAAAGGACTTTTCACAAATCTAAGTATAAGATTATATAATTATGTAACAAATAAAAACTTTTTTATAACATATGGATTCCCAAATACAAATTCTTACTATGTATTTAACAAAAAGTTAAACTGGAAAGAGATTGGCAAATTACCTTTACTTATAAAGCCATTAAAAACATATACTTTTATCAATAGAAAGATAAAAAATAACTTTATCAGCAGAACAATTGCTTGCATATTTGATTTTTTCTTAAAAATTAACTTTTCATTATTAAATATAAAAAATAAAGATAATATAAAAGAGATAGATTTTTTTGATGACAGTTTTACAGAATTATGGAGAAGCGTCAGAAATAATTTTAATATTACCCTTATTAGAGATAA
>JAFDIG010000287.1 GCA_019308145.1 Deltaproteobacteria bacterium
TTTTTATAAACGAGGTACAGACGGTCTGCCAAGGGAATGGATCGCTATAATGAAAAATTCCATTACAACATTATGTCCCTATTTCAACACAAATAGAATGATAGAAGAATATGGTGAGTTATTTTATGTACCTGGGACAATCAATTTTTTTAAACTTATGCAAGATGATAAAAAAAGGATACATGAGATAGCAAATTGGAAAAGAAAAATAAGAGAAAATTGGAATCAGATCGAAATAAAAGAAGTAACCCCTTGCAGTCAGAATGTATTAAAAGTAGGAGACCAGTTTGTTGTAGAAGCTAAAATAATATTAGGTAATCTTACCCCCAATGACGTATTGGTTGAACTTTATTATGGGAAAATGGATTCCCAAGGAAACATAAAAAACAGTAAAAGAGCCATAATGAAACAAATTAAAGAAATTGAAAAAGGGATATATTTATATAAAGGTTCTACCAGATGCCGTGAAAGTGGACACCAAGGATATGCAATTAGGATCCTTCCCTTTCATGAGTATTTATCAAGCTCTTTTGAGATGGGACTTATTAAATGGGGATAGTCTTCCCCCTTTATTGCTTATTTTTTATGTAAACGAGAGCCAACTTGTTTAACCATCTTATCCAATTTCTTTAACTTCAAATTCTCTGTTAATATAGCAGTTGTCATTTTTAATCTATCTACTGACTTATCTAATAGTTTAGACAAATTATCAAAATGAGAAGATTCAATTTCTCCTTTACTAGGTACTTCATTTCCTTTATGATTTTCTATAAATCCTCTAAGTAAAACCTTTAATCTTTTATAAGCACCTCCCATAAACTCAGGCCACAAAACTTTTCTATGAGTTAAAACATAACTATAAAAAGGTAAGATACATCCACACCGATCACAATCAGCAAAATTTCCCATTGCACAAGGTTTTTTCTCATTCCCTTTTGCATCAAAGGTAAAACCAATCTCCTTAAAAGGACAATTCGAGGTAATTTGCCTGGCTTTGTTAGAATACATTAATTCTATTTCTCTATAAGACAGACCAATAAAATCACCATACTCTTTCTTAAGCTTCTTAATCAAATCCAAAACCCTGTCTCTTTCATCCCAATCAAGCCAGAGCCAGTTGTTTCCTCCTTTAAATGGGGTATAGAATTCAAAAACAATCTTCTGTGCATTGGTTTTACTCCATTCTGCTAACATATCAGGAATACATTCAAAATTCACCTTTGTTACACAAAAAGAGATAACCATATGTATATCTCGTCTCTGAGCTTGTTCCTTGATCCGTTCATACGTCCCTTTGGGTGCACCTGTAATCTCTCTATAATAAGGTTCAGTCCCATGAATCGAAACAGAAAATGTACAATCATTCCAACTAGGAAGTTCAATTGTCCCATTTGTAAATATCACATTAGATTTAAAATATCTTTTACCCAATTCAATAAGCTCTGGTCTAAGTAAAGGCTCTCCACCTAACCAACCACAAATTAAAAAAGGAAAGCCTTCTTTTTTAAGAGCTTCAAATTTTTTCCCCCACTCCTCAAGAGAAAGTTCATCATGATAATTCTGTTTTTTATAATAGCAATGTTTGCAGTTTAAATTACATCTATATGTTACATCAATAGAACCTATTCCATTTAATGGGAAACCATGAACGGCGAGTTTATAAAAATCATATAAACTCCAATCATTATTAACTCCAATCATGGAATCCTTTGTATATATATTCATTATTTTCTCCAATGAAATTAACTAATTAGCCTGTATTGATAAACGGACAAGTCATAAATTTTTAGTAAAAAATATCCCCCCTTTAAAGGGATAAGGGGGGATACCCCTTATATATTTTGCCAGCGACGGAGAGAAATTTTTTGATATCTGTAAAATGTACATCTTCATTTTATTTATTTAAATTTTTAAAAAATTCCTAATAACTCTTTAAAATATAATTAAACGGTAATTTCTCATTATTATTTACCATTTTGTTTATAAAGAATTTTTATCCAAAAACAATATCTTTACCTGTTATTTGCTACTCATTTCGCAATTGCACAAGTAAATGGTATAGCATTCTTTTGTTCTTCAACTTCTATTGCCTCCTCTTCTAACTTCTTTATCTCTTCAACCTCTAATGTTTTAGGCTCCTCAATCAAATGGCCATCACGATATTCGGTATTCCAGATAATTTCAGCAAGTTTTCCATACCGTTCTGCATATTCGTCCATTTGTTTGCTTTTTATTGTATATATCTCTTCAGCGCCTGGATGTGTAAAATAAGGATGATTTTTAGCAATCACATCTCTCATTACATGAGGATTATCAATAATCATGCAAGGCCTTAAGTGATTTGGGTTATGAGGCTGCCTTGCCCTTATATCCCTAAACAGAGAACTATTTAACACTTCCTTAAGAGGTTTGTTCTTGATATTGTCAATAGCAATATGGGTATATACACAAGGTTCAACATCACCTTTAGCATTGATATGAAAATAACGTCTACCACCAGCAATACAGCCTTGGACATATGGACCATCATTCCAGAAATCAAGAACAAATAAAGGACGATGGTTCCTAATAGATATAACCTGCCTTCTTAAATGATCCCTTTGTTCTGGTGTAACCATAAGTGAAAAATCTGCCATACCATTTACAGGGATATAGAGAAAATACATTTGAGCAAAAGAACCTAACTCGATCATATGGTCAATAAACTCAAAAGAAGAAACAACCTCAACGTTTTGCCTTGTAACAGTTGCAGAAGTACCAATAATTACTTTAGCTTCTCGCAAACAATCAAAAGCATGCATGATCTTTTTATATACACCTTTCCCGCGCCAACTATCAGTCTCTTTCTCATTACCTTCAATACTCAATACAACAGCAACATTTCCTAATTCTGCAAAACGACGAGCCTTTTCTTTTGTCATAAGAGTGCCATTTGAATAAACCTGAAAAAATATTTTCGGATGCCGCTCGATTAACTCAAAAAGTGGGGGATACATTAAAGGTTCTCCACCTAAAAATGTAACAAAATATATACCGAGTTCTTCACATTCATTAAGAATCCTATCAACTA
>JAFDIG010000288.1 GCA_019308145.1 Deltaproteobacteria bacterium
TATAATTTGGCTGAATTTTTCTGTCCATATAGATACAACACTTTCTGTATCCTTAAAGATCATCTCTCCTATATCAGTAGGATTTTTATTATCAAAAAATCTTACAGGCAGATGAATCAATTTGTTGAAATATTTTCCTCTTATCTTTTTTAGGAAATCTTCGTTTATATACTTTCGTTTATATTTTAGAAAGGATCTAAAAGAAGTATGGATAAGGAGAAACATTCCTATTATAAGAAGTGTTTTAATCCCTCCTGAAAGCAAATGTTTGATATTTAAAAAACGATCCATCACCTTGCCAACAAAAAGAGGAAATATTACAGCGATGATACCATCAAAAATTGCACCAATGAAGAAAAAGAAAAGGATCTTTCCTTTAGGTCTAACTGTTTTAAACATTAAAGGTATTTCACGTAAGTTTTCTTTAATTTCCCTGAATTTTGTTATGATTTCTTTAAAGTAGGCATACATTGATTTTTTGGTTTATATAAGCGAGATCCCTGTTACGATTATATTTTATTAGTTTTAATATCGCGCTTAGCAAACCGATCTTTACATGTTCATATTATCTTTTTATCTGAATAATAGAATAAAATCTTACGTATAAAGGTTTAAGCAAAGGTTTCATTTTTTGAAAAAATATATTTTGTTTTAAAAAGAAAAGTAATCGCTGGATAGGTATCTTTATCTTTAAAGAAAATGATTTAGATGAAGAAGGAACAAACCACTTCCCACCTCTTATTCCTGCTATTACAACTCCTTCTATCTGGTCGTTTTTTATTCTTTTCATTCCCATATTATCAGGAACACGTAAACCATCTGCTTTTGTTATAATCCCTTCTTTAGGATCAATATCAAAAACTCTGTGTGCTATAAATTTATTATCAATTTTATAAACCACTATATCCCCAACAGATAATCTTTTCTTTTTCTTTACAATAATGATATCATCATGGATAAGGGTTGGGGACATACTATTACCTTCAAGGATAAAAGATTTAAAGTTCATTTATATATCTTTTTTATTTTTAAAAATTTCTTTCTACATATTGTTTTAGAAAATCTGCTGCTGAGATATCATTTTTGAATTTGAATATAAAAGATGGAATTTTATCAACCAAATTATTAAGATTTTTCTCTAAAATATCTGGCCATTTCTGGGTAGGAAAAACAATTTTCCACATATCACTATGAGATTCTTTTAGCTGGTTGTAGATAGATTTTTTATCTATGGAAACTATTTTATTTGACAGGGACTTTTCCAGAACCCCCATACCCACAAGAGGAACAGCATATTTAATGGGCTTTTTCCATGGAGAGAATTGTACAGGTAAAGGATAAACCATATATCTTTCTGTTTTTTCATCCAGATAGACAACATTAGCATCATCACTTAATATATAACCACCTCTATTATTCCATAGATTGCTTAAGGTTGTTTTGCCTGCACCTGACCTACCTAAAAAAATAATTGCCCCTGATTTAGTTGAAATAGCTGCTGAATGGAAAAGACCACCACCAGAAAAAAGCCCACCAGTTGTCCAATAAAGGAATTTAAGAGTATCATACAAAGGTAGTCTATTTTTTTTTGAAAGAAAGAGATGAATTTGAGGTATTTTATAAGGTATAATAACTGTCCATAAAAAATCCTGTAACTTAAACAATGCAGCCCTTTTTTTAAAAAATAAATGCCAAAAAGAAGGTCCTAAAGCACCTTTTTTAGATGACATTTTTTTTTTGATCTCTTTGATTACCATAAATTTTTCCTCAGTTAAATTATACTCATCCTCAAATTTTACAAAATAAGGAATAAATTCCACAATCTTTGGCTTCTTTTCTTGCATTTAGCCTTCCTTTTTTATAGTTATATAACTTTTATATTATGATTTAAACTACTTATAAAGTCTCAAAATAAAGTAAGTATTAGCTACCGCTATTTTTTATTGTGTAGCACCAGTCCCTGGAGAACAAACATCATTACCACCAGGATTGCAATTCCCATAAAAATATCCAGAAGTACATATACCATAAGCTACCGAGCCATTAAGACAATCTCCTTGAGCCTTATCTTTTGCTGTTAAATCAATAACCGTTGGTGGTTCATATCTTCGTTTTTCTTTTTTCCCTTTCATTTTATCCTCCTAGAGTTTCCTCTTTTCCTTGTCTCAGGAAAGAGTCCTTTTTTATTTAGGATTTCACAAAGTCTATAACTTGAAAAAAGAGAACCAGTATCATGAAAATTCATAGCAACGCATGAACCAAGACAGTAATAGTTAAACAAACAATCCCTGCATATACCTTCAAGTTTTTCTGGTAGGTTTTCCCTTATATCTTTTATAATAGGATGCTCTTCCCATATATCTCTTAAATTATCTTTAGAAATGAAACCAAAAATAAGATCAGGCACTGTGTAGCCAATGCCACATAAGGCATATGATCCATCAGCAAGTATACCTATAATATTTTTTATATTGCATCTACCAGCACTCCCTGAAAGGATCTTTTTTATAGGCTTAAATGCCGCAGGAAGATCAAAAAGCAAAGGAATTTTTACTTTTTTGGTAAGATTTGTATCAACCCAGTTTCCTTTTTCAAGAATTTCCTGAGGAGATATTCCCCCTAAATAAGGAATATTTCCACTTTTACTTCTCCCGGCTGGCTGGATAAGGTTGAACTTAACAGAATTGCAACCCTCCTTTTCTGCAAGCTTTACCACACTTTCTATCTGATGAACATTATCCTTATGCAGGCTCATAATCATCTGAGGATGGATATCTTTTTTTACAAGCTTTCTTATCCCTTCTATTGTTCTATAAAAACTTCCTTTAACCCCTGTGAACTTGTCATGTTCCTCTGGAATTGAGGAGTATATGCTTGTTGATATATGTTTAGGCCGTACTCCATTTGCAATTATATTTAATATATCATCTGATAATACAGTGAGATTACTCTCCATTGTCCAAGAAAGTTTTTTATCTTTAACAATAGCTAAAAGTTTATCAAATTGTGGATGCAAAAGTGGCTCTCCACCAGAAAATTTGATCCTTGATAGACCAAGAGGAATTGC
>JAFDIG010000289.1 GCA_019308145.1 Deltaproteobacteria bacterium
TCCCTTTGGCCACGTCCTATTGGGATCATTGAATCAATAGCTTTTATCCCAGTTTGAAGAGGTTCTTTAACAGGTAATCTCTCTACAACTCCTGGAGCTTTTACTTCTATTGGCCTAAACTCCTTTGCCTTGATCTCACCCAAACCATCCAAAGGTTGAGCAAGCGGATCCAAGACCCTCCCTAAGATTGCCTCTCCAACTGGAACTTGGATAATTTTCTTTGTTCTTTTTACAATGTCTCCCTCTTTCACAAACTGGGTCTCCCCCATAATGGCAGATCCAACATTATCCTCCTCTAAATTAAGAACCAAGCCATAAATATTATGAGGGAATTCTAACAGTTCACCTGCCATAGCGTTTTCCAATCCATATATACGGGCAATGCCATCCCCCACTGTTAAAACAACACCTGTTTCACTTAAATCAATCTCTTTTTCAAAGCCCTTGATCTCTTTTTCTATAATTTCACTTATCTCTTCGACCTTTATCTCCATCTTTCCCTTCACCCCTTTATTAAATTTTGCCTGAATCTTTCAAGCTGTGTTTTTAGACTTCCATCAAAGATAAGTCCACCAACCTGAGCTTTTATTCCTCCTAAGATAGAGGGGTCCTCTTTGATAGTAGGAATAATTTCTTTTTTTAATCTTTTTTCAAGCTGATTTACTATTTTGGTTATCTCCTTTTCATCTAATTTAAAAGAAGTATATATAGTAGCACGTGCTCTGTTTAGTTCATTGTCTGTCATTTGTTGGTAGATCTTCATAATCTCTGGGAAAAAGGTAAAACGATTATTCTCTAAAAGAAGAAGTAAAAATTTTACTACAATATCACTTATCTTTAACCTTTCTCCAACTTCTTTTAAAATCTTTTTCCTTATATCAAATTCAAACAGAGGATTAACCAATACCTCCCATAGTTTTTTCTCTTTTTCGATAACCTCGTTTAAAGTTAAAAGTTCATCTAAATATTTTTCAAAATTTCCATCTTTTTTCCCAATAATAAATAATGCTTTAGCATATCTTCGAGCTATGGCAAACTTCTTCACTTAAAATGCCCCCATCTTTTCTACATATTCCTTAACAAGCCTTTTTTGATCCTCTTTACTGATATTTTGTACCAAAAGTTTTTCTGCTAACTCGATGGTAGCTTGAGTGACCTCCTTTCTTATTTTCGCTTTTGCCTGTTTTAACTCTTGTTCAGACATCCACTCTGCTTGTTTTTTTAACTTCTTAGCCATATCATTAGCCTGAGCTATGATTCTTTCTTTTTCCATTTCTCCTTCTTCCTTCGCTGATCTCTTTATCTCCTCAATTTCCCTATCAACCTCCTTGATCCTTTCTTCATATTCCTGATACTTCCTTTCAGCATCCTCTTTAGCCCTCTTAGCTTCTTCCAGAGCTATCTCAATATTCTCTTTTCTTTCTTTAAGTGCTTTTTTTACAGGCTTTCTCATAAAATAGGCTAAAATACCTACTAAGATTATAAAATTAATGATTTTAAATACCATCTCTTTTAAATAACCCCCACCATGGCCTGCAGCTTCTGGTGTTGCTAATGCTGAAGTCGGAGAAGAAAAGAAAATTGATATAATAACTATTATAAGAAAAGAAAATAATAAGATATTTTTCATGATATACTTCTCCCAAGGAGCTTTTCTGCGATCTCATATGCCAGCTTTTTTTCCATTTCCTTAAGCTTTTTTAAAGCTTTCTCAGCCTCTTTTTGTATGTTAGATTTAATCTGAGGCAGCTCTTTTTCTATCTCCGCTTTCATATCACTAAGTATCTGATTACTTTTATTTATGCCTTCCTGCTTGATTTTCAAACGTATTTCCATTGCATCCTGCCTCGCTTTTTTTAGCGTCTCCTGATACTTTAAATATAATTCTTCCGCCTTTCTATCCATCTCTTTAGCCCATTCTTTATACCCTTCGGAGCGCTCATATCTTGTTGCCAAAAGTTTTAAGACAGGTCTGAAAAAAAACCTATTTAATATGAGCATAAAAATAATAAATATAGCAGCTTGAATTAAAAGCGTAGAATCAAGATTGATCACAAAAATCCACCTCTCTTAAATTTTATAATTTAAAACATTGTTTGTAAATAAGAAATTTAAGAATATACATATTAAAGTGAAAGTTGGAAAGCCTAAAAGAAAATAGATAACCTCTTTAATTTAAAAGATTTATAAAAATATAAATTCTTCTTCTACTTAGCTAAAAACTATATTAGGCAGCAAAGTTAGAAAAATATTTACTCTTTCTTTACCGCAAAACAAATTAATTTAGGCTGACAAACTCAACTTGAAAATAAAAGAATAAATCCTTATACCATTTTTAATTATTTTATAATTTGTCAACCTTATAAACAATTAATATTTCTATTTAAAATTAGCTTGCGACCCTTTTTCCCAGCTTTAACTCATTGAAATGGCTACCATATTACCTAAATTCTGTCAAGGTTTTTGTTTTTTAGAATCATTTGCCTCTTTTTCCAGCGATTTAGTTACAGAGCTCACCAGAGAGATACCATCTTCTCTTTTCCTTTTATCTTCCTCACTCTCCATACTACATTTGCCCTCAAAGATCACACCTTCCTGAATCATCAATTTTGGTGTAAAAAGATTACCATAAACTTTGCCTGGCGCATGGATCTCAATTTTATCTTTTGCCTTTATATCACCCTTCACTAAACCATTAACAATGATAGTGCCAACCTCAATATGAGCTTCAATATGAGCTGACTCACCCAAAATTAATGTTCCATCAGTTTTTATTTCACCAGCAAAAAAACCATCTAATCTTATTACACCCTCAAAAGTAAGTTTTCCCTCAAATTTTGTCCCTTTGCTTAAAAATGCAACAATATCTCCCTCTTCTTTTTTCCCCATTTTTTATCCTCCTATAAAATAAATAAAAAGCTGACTGATTTAACCATATAAAATTGCCCTTTTAATCTTTTTGTTTACATAAATTCAATAAGATATGTCAAGCTTTTTTAAAAATTACAATATGATTTACCATTTTTGTAAAAGGAATTAAAATCTTTTCTTGGTGTAAAATAGTATA
>JAFDIG010000019.1 GCA_019308145.1 Deltaproteobacteria bacterium
TTTGATTTTTATACAAATATTATTACTATTACCAATCTTGATACATCTGCAAGCAACTCTTATTCAACATATAAATTTTCAGACCTCGGTGATTTTATACCGACTTTTGACGGTATTTATAAAGATGCTTCTAATGATCTTGATGTATATATACAGAGCTATAACAATGGTGGTACCTTGCTTCTTTATACATTTGATAGAGTGAATATGTATGTTTTTTGGGATCCTAATGTTGAAAACAATCTTTTTGATGGAGACCCCGTAAATAGTTCACTGCCTTTGCGTGCTCAATTTGATTTTTCAACAGATACGCTTACCATTTTTGATATTCCCTCTGGCACTTCTACCTCTTATTCAACTGCTATATTTGCTGCTCCAGGAGGTTTGATTGCACAATTACAAGCAAGACTAAATCTCGGAATGCAATATATTTGTACAAAGGATATAAATAATTTTATGAATTTGATTGATCCTACCTATATGGATAATGGAGAGGATTATAGTGAGTTTCAACAAGATATGCAGGCTTTTATGAGTGTTATTACATGTGGAAACCCAGCAAGATTTGTTGTTGAAAGGGCACAAAGTTCTGGTGATTTAGCAGAAGCAATGGTTAAAGAGGAGATTGTTAACCTCACACCATCTGAGGCAGCACCAGCCGAATTATGTGAAAGGATAAAGATGTTTTTTAAAAACAGCGGTGGTTCTTGGTTGATCTATGGAAACCAAGAACAGTTTGAAGCAAAGGTCTCTACCAGCTGGTCAAGTAGTTGGTCAGGGCTTTATTTTATGATTTCTAATGAATATGATAAATTAGGAAACATTAGCTCAGTAACTGTATCAGGACCTAATGTTACTAACTTCCCCCTTGAGCTAACAGATACAGAAGAAAAGGAATGGTCAGGATTTTTCCCAATTGATTTATCTCTTATCTCAATTGGTGATACTTATACCTTTACAATAGTAACAGATAGTGGGACTATTACAAAAAGTGTTGCTATTACATCTAAGTTAGCAACTCTTCCCACTCCTGTTTCACCTGCTCCAGGTGCAACAGGGGTAAGCACAACCCCAACCTTTAGCTGGAATCTTATAACAGGAGCAGAGAACTATGAAATTACTATCTCTACCACCCCGAGTGAAGACGGAATATTTTCAGAAGAACTGATAACATTTAAAAACCAGATACAATATCTTGGACCTACTCTTTCATCAGGGACAACCTATTATTGGCAGATCAGAGCTTACAATGATAGTAGCACCGCATTTTCCGATTGGAATAGTTTTACTACTCAATGAGAAATAAAAAAGGCGGTAAATCCGCCTTTTTTATTTTGATGATAAAAAATAATCTATAAAGGAATATTTCCATGTGTTGAAGATTTTATCTTCTTTCTTTCTGAAAGGATCGATTCTAATGTTTTTATCAAAATATCTCTTGTTTCAGCAGGTTCTATGATATCATCGATAAAGGTTGAGTATGCCATAGGGTAAGCTGTAGCTGCTTCTTTGAATTCCTTGATCTTCTCATTTATAAATCTTTCTGGATCTTTAGCCTCTTTGAGCTCATTTTTAAAAAGAACCTTGACTGTTGCCCTTGCGCCCATAACAGCAGATTCTGCGATTGGCCAAGCATATACAACATCTACACCTAAATCCTTATCTATACCCATTGCTGGCTTTGCCCCACCATATGCCTTACGAATAAGCACGGCTATCTTTGGTACATGAGCTTCTGCAATAGCATATGGAACCTTTGCCCCATGTCTAAGAATGCCACCATGCTCCTGTTTTGACCCAGGAAGGTACCCTGTGGTATCAACAAGCATAATTAATGGAATATTAAAGCAATCAGCAAATCTTAAAAATCTTGCTAACTTGTCTGATGCATCAATATCTAAAGAACCTGCTAAGAAAAGAGGTTGATTTGCAACAATGCCAACTGAATATCCGTTAAGTCTTGCAAAACCTGTAATAATATTTTTTGCAAACTCTGGCTTTATCTCAAAAAAATCTCTATTATCTACAATGGCTTTTATAAGCTTTAACATATCATATGGTTTTTTGCTATCACTTGGAACAATATCCAATAGCTCCTCATTTATTCTTGGAGGATCATCGCTTCCTTCTATCCTTTGAGGTAATCTCTCATTATTAGATGGCAGGTAACTTAAAAGCTTTCTTATGGCATCAAAACATTCATCCTCACTTTTAAATCGCCTATCCCCTAAACCAGAGAGCTGACAATGAACCTTTGCACCCCCAAGTGCTTCCATATCAATATCTTCCCCAAGCTCTTCTTTTGTGCCTTTAGGCCCGGTTGCAAAAGCAAAGCCACTACCATCTACAAAAAATACAAAATCTGTTAAAGCTGGTCCATAAGCAGCATTTCCTGCACATGGGCCTAATATTGCTGAAATTTGAGGTATAACACCTGAATTTATAATGAATCGTTTAAATGTTGAATAACTTGAGGGGTTTATATATGTATCCTTTTCAAGTCTTCCACCTGCACTATCCCAAAGGCAGATCATCGGGACACCTATTTTTCTTGCTTTATCCATAATGTTTGTCATCTTAAGCCTATGAACTTGTCCAAATGTTCCTTCCCAAACTGTTTTATCTTGTGCAAATATACATACTTTTCTACCCTCTATTTTCCCATAACCAACAACAATTCCATCACCATAAATATCATGCTTTGCTTCTTCCTTCATTGCCCCGAGCATGCCTATCTCTACAAAGCTTCCTAAATCAAGCAAACGGTTGATTCTTTCCCTTGCAGTAAGCCTTCCTTTTTTATGCTGTTTTAAGATCTCTTCTTTTCCTCCTCCAGAAAGTGCTATACTCTTTTTTTCTCTAAGTTTCTCTATTGCTTTTTTAAGCTCATCATCCATCTTATATAACCTACCTCAAATAAATTTTATTCACCCTTAAATTTTGGTTTTCTTTTTTCAAGATAAGCTGCTATCCCTTCCTTTGTGTCATGAGTTTTGTATAATTCACCGTAGAGCTTTGATGAAAACCTCAATGCATCATCTTCTTTAAGTTCAAAAGAAGAATTTATTGCCTTTTTTGCAAAGTTTATTGCAATAGGACCCTCTGCTATCTTTTTTGCCAGTTTAAGAGCAACATTCATCAGTTCCTCTTTTGATGTGATCTGATTTATTAATCCAATCCTTTCTGCCTCTTTTGCATCTATTATGCGAGAAGTAAATATAAGTTCTTTTGCTCTTCCAATACCGATTAACCGCGGAAGCCTTATATTTGCTCCATATCCTGGGATAATACCTAATTTAATTTCAGGTTGCCCAAGTTTGGCATTATCAGAAGCAATTCTTAAATCACATGCCATAGCAAGCTCAAGTCCTCCACCTAATGCCCAACCATTTATTGCAGCAATAACAGGAATTCTCATCTTTTCAATAAAGGTAAAGATTTTACTGCCTTCAATTGATGCTTGTTCAGCATCTTCAGGAGTGTAGTCCTTCATTGGTTCAATATCAGCGCCAGCCACAAAAGAATCTGCTTTACCTGTAATTATTGCGACTCTTATATCTTTTTTGGAGTTGATATCTTTCATTATTTTATAAAGTTCTGACCTTACCTCTCTGTTAAGAGCATTCCTCTTCTCTGGCCTATTGATAGTAATAATTGCTATTTTCCCTTTTATTTCCAAAAGAACTTTATTCAAAATAATATCCTTTTAAAAAATATTGCTTTTATACAGGTATTTATGGTTTTAAATAATTAAATCATGGGATCAAGACAACCTTTATTGGTTCTTCTTCTGCAAATTCTCCACCAGCAATTTGAACAGCCTTTTCTGCCTCTTCAACCTTGAATCTATGAGTTACCATATTATCAAGAGGGTATTTGTTTGACTCAGCAAGCTTAATAGCAGGCAAAACTGATTTGATATCCTGGCTAAATACCCCTAAAACAGTTAACTCTTTTATAATCATCTTATCAAGAACAACAGGGATTTCCTTTGTGGAGCCATAGAGACCAGGCATAACAACCCTACCATGTTGCTTAACAAGATCAAATATAATTTTTGCACCAGCAGGGCTTCCACTTACATCCATCGCAATATCAGCCATATCTCCATTTGTAATATCCTTAACTGAAGCAATTAAATCCTCTTTGTCAACATCAATTATATAATTTGCACCAAATTGTTTTGCCAGCGCAAGCCTCTTTTTATCTTTTGATCTGCCTGCTATAATAATATTTGAAGCACCAGACTCTTTAGCAACAATAGCAGCAGCCAATCCTTGTTGCCCAGGACCTATAATTACCACGGTTTCACCAATGGAGATATTACCTTTATGCCTTAGCCAACGGATCGCATTTCCTAAAACAGCGGAGATCAAAACCCCTGTTTCAGGTGAAATATTATTGCTTACTTTGTGCACCATTGCCCTTGGATGAAGATAAACATATTCACCATAACCTCCAAATAGATGTGGTGGATTTTTACAAGAGATCATGGAACCATAATTTAAGTTTTTTTCACATGTTATATAATTACCAGTAATACAAGAATAACACTCCCCACAACCAAAGGCATATTCAAGGATAACCCTATCCCCTTTTTTTAATTTATTCTTTTCTGCAAATCTTTCTCCTATCTCTTCTATGTAACCAATGATTTCATGTCCCATAATGATAGGATATGGCCTAGGAGCTTTAAATGCTTTCCCATTATAAATACCAGGATCTGACCCACATACCCCTGTCATCTCCACTTTTAAAAGCGCATCATCATCTTTTATTTTTGGAATATCAAATTCCCACATCCTCATTTTTCTTGGTCCTTCAAGAACCATTGATCTTGTTTTCCCTTTCATTTTTTATATTTCCCTTTTATTCATCTTTTTTGATTTTATTTTAAATGAGAAGTTTTTAAATCCTTTTCAATTAGCTTGCTTTTCATAATTCTTCCCATTGCATTTTTGGGAAGCTCATCAATATATTCTATAACCCTTGGAACCTTGAAATCTGCAAGGGTTTCTAAACACCAGTTTATAATCTCTTCATCTGAAATGGTCTCATTTTCTTTAACCACCACAAAGGCTTTTATCTCATCATCTCCATAATCAGAAGGGATGCCAACAACAGCAGACTCTTTCACCTTAGGATGGCTATTTATAACAGACTCAACCTCAATAGCTGATATATTTTCCCCTTTTTTCCTTAATATATCTTTGCCTCTACCAACAAAGAAAAAGTAGCCTTCCTCATCTTTGTAACCTCTATCACCTGTATAGAGAAATCCATTTTTAAGCACGGCTTTGGTTGCCTTAGGATCCTTATAATAACCATCCATAACAGCTTGATTCTTTATGATGATCTCACCAATCTCATTAGGTAGCTTCTCTTCATTTTTTTCATCAACAATTTTTATAATATTTTCACCATAACCTTTAGGAGGTTTCATTGGGTACCCAATTCCACCATCTTTGCTTATCCCATCTTTTGGACTCATTATACCAAGAGGAGATTCAGTAAGACTATATATAGTTTGAAGTTTTACAGAAAATTTTTTCTCAAAATCCCTGTAATGATTTTTGGGTGCTCCTCCTGCTATAATTTTTTCAACAGACGTTCTAATGTCTTCACCATCTTTATACCTATTATAAAGAATTGATGCAGAAGCTAAAACCAAAACCATTTTTGTTGGTTTATATTTTTGAACATCCTTCCAGATATTGGATGCACTAAATCTTTCAAGTAGTACTAAGCTTGCGTTAGCAGATAAAGACCCCATAGTAGAGTAACATTGAGCATTTATATGAAAAAGTGGATTAGGAGTCATGATTTTATCATCTTGTGTAGCACCAATTGTTTCTGCATAGGATTTCCCTGTTAATATATATGTCCTATTGGTAAGCATTACACCTTTTGGAGTGCCTGTTGTACCAGATGTATATGGGTAGACAACATGATCATCTTCTAAGAGTTTACACCATTTTAGGTCTTCATCTTCATCTTTAAAAATTTCCCAGTAATTTAAAACATTTGAGAAACTCTCTTTGCCGATGTTTATGATCGTATTTATCTTTGTTTCTTTTTTTAGATTAAGTATGGTTTGCAAAAATTTATCAGTAGTAATAATTAGATTCGCATCAGAATGGTTTAAGATATAAGATACCTCTTTTTCCTTTAATGCAATATTGATTGGCACCATAATGGCGCCTATCTTATTTATAGCAAACCAGCTTAATAGAAATTCGGTCATATTAGGAAGCAATAAACAAATTTTATCATTTTTTTTGACATTTAATTTCAAAAGTCCATTTGCAATTTTATTTATTTTAATATTGAAATCTTTATAGCTTAACTTTTCTTCTTTAAAGAATAGAAATATCTTATCAGGAGATCTATTTGCATTATACTCAATCAGGTCCCTAATGGTTTTGATCTTTTGTTTCATTTATTTCTCTCTTTTTAAAACAATTATTTTTTATTATAAAGTTTTTCAAAAATCGGGGTTTTATGAGTTGATTTTTCAAATGTCCCAGGAGGAACAAGGGTTACATCAGGGTTGATCTTAATTTTATCATGTAGCTCTTCTGCAATTTCTTTAGCAAGGGATTCAAGTTGAGATTTTTCAACGCCAATTCCATACTCTATCTTTAATTTCAATGGTGGTGTAACCCTTGGAGGTGGATCGCTTAAAACTATCCTCATCTCTCCTGTGACTTTTGGACGAAAATCGGTAACTATCTTTTTAATAGCAGCAGGGTAAACATTTACACCTTTTACAATCAGCATATCATCACTTCTTCCTATAATTTTTGCTCTTATTCCCTTAAATCCACACCCAGGGCACTCAGATGTAAAAATCTCAACTACATCCCCATATGCATATTTAATAGCAGGACATGCTTCTCTTTCAAGAGATGTATGAACCATTTCTCCTATTGCCCCATCTTTTATCTCTATTGGCTCTTTTGTTATTGGATCAACAAGATCTTGATAGCTTGTGCAAACATTAGGGGATAATGCATGAAGCCCCTGATATTCATCAAAACCACAAGATACGCCTAAAGCATTTCCTGCTGGGGCCCAGTAGTCATAAGTTTTACACTTGTACGCATCTTCAAGTTTTTTCTTTATTTCTGGGATTGCTATTCCTATCTCTCCAGTTAGTAATAATCCTTTTAAATTAAAAGAACTTACATCTTTATTTATAACCTTTGGTGCTTTATCTATTAGATATTCAGCTAAAGAGGGAGTACAGGCAAGGTAATTAGGTTTTGTTAATTGAGCAAATTGAAGTAGTATATCTGTTCCTGCTCTTGCATCAATGTCAATAGGAAGCGCACCTATAAACCTTAACCCCCATAATGTCATTGTTGTTGCATAAACACCAAGAGCAAAAAAGAATAAAACTCTCTCACCAGGAGAAACCCCGATAAACTTAAACCTATGGCCTAAATTTTTTCCAATAAAATTCAGATCTTTTTTAGTAAAAGTATATGTAAAGGTTGGTGTCCCAGTTGTTCCACTTGTTGTACCTGTCAGATAAACCTTTTTAACATCTGCACATAGATGAATACCAAAAGGATGACCATATTTCTCAAGCGATTCTTTAGCAAGTCTCCTTTCAGTATCTTTGGTCATGAAAATAGGAAGTTTTCTTAAAGCATCAATGGTTGTTATATCTTCTGGTTTTGCCCCTATCTCATCAAACTTTTTCTTGTAAAAGGATGAATTATCATAACAATATCTAAGTTGTTTGACCAATTTTTTTGCCTGGTATATCTCTATCTCTTCAAGTGACATCCTATCCATTTCAGGCATAGCATAGTATCTTCTCCTCTTTATCAATTTTTTATTCCTCCTTTTATAAGAATCAATTTTTTTATCTGTAAGAAATTTTTTATTCTAAAATTGTGATAGCTTTTTGGTGATTTTTACCTTCTTAGCTATTCTTTTCTTGATAATCTGAGTAACTAAAATAAATATAAGCATTCCAAAACCCACAAAATCACTTTTAGCTCCTGGCTTAAGAAGGGCAAAACCAGCAAGGAAGAAAAATATCTTTTCAAGGATACTTAAAGGCAAAAGGAAATATCCCTCTAATGATGAACCAATTGCTATACAACCAATAATAGCAGTTATAAAGGAAAATATAATGTTTAAAATATTTCCATGAAACAATAAAACAGGATTATATACAATAATAAAGGGGACAATATATGCTATTAGAGCAAGACGCATTGCAGTAAAACCAGTTTTAAAAGGTGGAGCGCCCGAGATACCAGCTCCAGCAAATGCTGCAAGCGCAACTGGTGGTGTAATGGCTGAGAGACATGCATAATAAAAAACAAACAGATGAGCTGCAATTGGTTTGACGCCTAAATTGATAAGAACAGGCCCGCCAATAATAACGGTTAATATATAAGCAGCAGAGGTTGTAAGCCCCATTCCAAGTATTAAAGAGGTTAGCATAACATATATAAGGGATAGAAAAAGATAACCTTTTGCAGCACTTATAACAAGGGTAGAAAATTTAAGTCCCAAACCTGTTTGAGTGACAACACCTATAACAATCCCAGCACAAGCGCAAGCCGTAACCACTTGTAGAGAACCTTTAGCCCCATTTTCCAAGCTTTTTATTATCTTTTTAAAATCCATTCTGGTCTCTTTTTTTACCATACTAATCAGAACAACAGAAATAACTGCCCAGAAACCAGCTTTCATTGGAGAATATCCATAAACCATTAAGACAACAAGTATGATAGCAGGTAATATGAGATGCCCCCTTGAGAAAACTTCACGTTTAAATGAAGGTAACTGATTCTTTGGTATCCCTTTAAGTCCTTGTTTTATAGCCTCAATGTGAACCATGTAAAAAAGGGAAAAGAAATAGAGAATAGCAGGAATAGCAGCTGCTAAGCAGACCTTAATATAAGGGATTCCAAGCATTTCAGCAATAATGAATGCAGCTGCTCCCATTATTGGCGGCATAAATTGTCCACCAGTAGATGCAACTGACTCAACAGCACCAGCAAATAAAGGGGTATAACCTATCTTTTTCATGAGCGGAATAGTAAAGGAGCCAGTACTTACTACATTTGCTACAGCACTACCTGATATAGTTCCCATTGTTGCACTACTTAAGACAGCAACCTTTGCAGGCCCACCACGCATACTGCCCGCAATTGAGTTTGCAAAGGCTATAAAAAATTCGCCTACACCTGAATTTAATAAAAAAGCACCAAAAATAATAAAGATAATGATATAACTCGCGGAAACCCCTAACGGTATGGTAAAAAGTCCTTCAGTTGTCAAATATTGGTAAGTAATAAATTGTTCAAGATCAAGAGCTCTATGTCCCCATGCACCAGGAAGATAATCCCCAAAAAATGCATAAAGTATAGCAATGACAGTAATTAAAGGAAGGGCAAGCCCAAGAACACGCCTTGTTGATTCAAGAACCAAAATAATCAGGATAGAGCCAAATATAAGATCTGTTGTTGTTGCTGCTCCACCTCTTAGTATAAGCTCTTTATACCCAACAATCAGATAAATTAAGGTTATACAGCTGAAGATCATGAAAATTATGTCAAGTATAGTAAAAAAGTTTTTTAGTTTTCCTTTCTTTTTTGGGGTTTTTATAAATGATAAGGTTAGAAATGTAATCAAAAGAGCAAATAAAAGATGAATAGAACGTTGCACTACAGCAGAGAGAAGGCCAAATTCTGATGTATATAGATGAAATAAAGACATTGAAACAGCAACAATAGTTGTTATTACTGCTTTTATAGATATTTTTTTATCCTCTAACTTTTCCATTTTTAGTTATTTATGTTTTATATCAATGCGTTTCCAATGAAATCCTAACAAAGGTTCCCTGAGGTATCCTCTTTGATAGTTCTATTACTTTATTATTTATTATTAAGCAGTGATTTGCATCTTTTTTTGAACCCATAATAAATATAATAGATTCTTTTATCTTATTGATCTCTACTTCCCATGTGCCATCTTTTTCTATTTTAAAATTATTGAAAAAAAATCCTTGACCATTGAGATTTGAATCAAATTCACTGCTTTTATAAAGCAGTTTTCCATTATTTATGATTTTAAAATTATCCCTATAAAAAGCTCGGTCATAAGAGTGTAAGAATTGTAAAGAAAAAGATTCACCTTTAAAAACAGGGATACTGTAAAAAGTATCCCCGTTTTTAAGGTTGGTTATTTTAAGGATATATTCATATCCATAAGCGATCTTAAAGATGCCTAAAAAAGATATGAATATTAACCAAAAAATGAATAAGATTTTAAAAAGATTTATTTTCACTTAAGAACACCTTTTTCTTTAAAGAATCTTTTTGCTCCATCATGAAGAGGGATAGAGCATCCCTTTGCCGCAGTGTTTATCTTGATGCTTTTATACTTCACATGTATCTTATCGATTTCTTTTTTATGATCCCAGAATGTTTTTACAATGTTATAAACCAAATCCTTATTAAGACGGGTAGTCGTGGCAATGATCCCTAACCAACATAGAACATGAATTGGTTTGTCTTGACCTTTATAGATGCCAGCAGGAATTGTTCTTGGGACATAATATGGATATTTTTTATTGATTTTTTTTGCCATATCATCTTTTATATCAATATATCTAACTTTTCTTACTGTAACAAGATCCATAAGCCCAGGTGCTGGTGTTCCGACAGCAAACATGGCTACATCAATATTTCCATCCTTTAAAGCTTGCACTGATTCTGCAATAGAGAGGAATTTAGGAGAGATATCTTTGTAGGTAATGCCATACTCAGCAAGGATCAATTTATTCATGACCTCTATACCACTTCCTGGAGCACCAATACCAACCCGTTTTCCCTTAATGTCATAAATACTTTTTATTGGAGAATCTTCTGGAACTACAATCATCTCATCAATTGGATAAAGAGAAAAGAGGCCTCTTAACTCTTTAAAGGGTTTTTCCTTTTTAAACTTTTTTGTACCAGTGTATGCCCAATACGCAACATCTGGCATAAGGAACGCAATATCGCATTGTCCTTTCCTTAATGTTCGTATGTTTTCAATAGAAGCACCAGATGGATATGCAGTTGCTTCTGCATTTTTTACATATTTTGTTATAAGGTTAGCAATTGCACCCCCTAAGGGATACCATGTTCCTGCTGTTCCTGCTGTTGCAATAGAAAGCCGAACCTTTTTTGCATAAAGGTTTCCGTTAAAGAGAATGGCAGACAAAAATATAAGTGATATTAAAATAATAATTGGTTTGATGGTTGATCTTTTCATGACGACCTCCTTTTTTAATTAGTCCAAACTAAAAAATGATAATTAAATTATAAAAAATAAGAAATTTTGCTGTTATTTTCATGTTTACAAAGTCAGCTTTAAACATAATTAGCCCGTTTTTCTTACATAAACTAACTAATCATTTTAAAAACAAAAAACAGATTTGCTAACAGGTATATTAGTATAAAAATATCTATAAAGCAGATTCATTTTTAGATTTTTCTTTAATTCTACTGCTTACATCCTTGATATGAAATGTATTTAAGTTTACTGCCTCAGATATATTGCCTTTTTTGAAATGTTCTAATAATTTTCGATGCGTTTCAATAGTTCTATTAGCCATAAAAATAGAAGGCTTTACATCTTCAAAAAAAGATATAAGCATATTTACAATAAGTTTATGGATTAAAATAAGAATAGGGTTTTGACTTTTTTCAGACAAATAAAGATGAAAATCAAAATTTGTAAAAAGTCGCTTTTTATCTTTTCCCTCTCTTAAATATTTTTCTGCTTTTCTTATATTTTCTTCCAATTTTTTAATATCTTTCTCTTCGATCTTTGGTATGATTAATTCTAATATTATCTTTTCAACTCCTACCCTTGTTTCTGTTACATTTTGAATAGAAATATTCTTCATCATCAAAGCATCTTCAATCTGCTCCAATATCTTATCAATATCAGCCTCTTGGATAAATGTTCCTCCCAGGCTTCCCTGACGAACAGTAACTACACCACACTGCTCTAAAGCCCTGATAGCCTCCCTAACCGTGACCCTACTTACCCCAAAAAGCTTTGCCAACTCATGTTCAGGTGGGAGTTTATCTCCAGGTTTCAGATCACCTCTAAATATGGCGTTTTTTACCTGATTAACAATATTTTCGTAAGCACGATTTTCCTTAATAGCCTTAAACATCATAATAAGAACTTTTTCATATCTAAAATTTAAATGTTATACATTTATATATATTTAATTTTTTTATTTGTCAAGGTTTTTTATAAGGATTTCTTTCTTCTGTATTGGTTGACAGGGATATTTTCTTTTGATAAATGTAGAAATATGAAAGAAAAGATAAAATTTTTTGAAAAAATAAAACTAAAAAATCCTATAATGGTTGCTGCTTGGCCTGGGAAAGGCAATGTTGCGTTTAAGGCAGCAAATTATCTAAAGGATAAACTTGATGCTAAACTTATTGCAGAGCTTCCCCCTTTTGATTATTATCAACTTTTTGGTATAAACATAAGAACTAATATAATTGAGGAAACAAAGCTTCCTAAAAGCCTTTTCTTTGCTTGGCAAGATCCTAAAGGAAATAATGACATACTGATCTTTATTGGGGAGGCTCAACCAGCAAGTGGCAAGGAACTTGCTGTTGCTAATCTAATTCTTAAAGTGGCAAAAAAGTATAAAGTAGAAACTATTGTAACATTTGCAGCAATGCCCCTTTATATAGACCATAAAAAAAGACCTGAGGTCTTTTGTGCTGTAACAAACAAGGATTTGATTGAAGAATTAACTGCTTTTGGAGTGAGATGGATGAATGATGGACAGATAACAGGAATGAATGGATTGATTTTAGGAATTGGCAAAGCAGAGGGGTTTAAAGGAATATCTTTTTTAGGAGAAATTCCTTTTTATACTACCCAGATCGAGAACCCAAAGGCATCCATGGCTATTTTAGAAATTTTTTGTCAATGGCTAAAGATTGATATTGATATGAATGAGATTGAACAACTCGCAAATTTTACTGAAAAAGAGATTGAAAAGCTTATTCAAGAAGCTAAAGAAAGTCAGGAATATCCCTTGCCTTCTAATGAAAAAAAAGGGCCTGGGTATCTACACTAAAACAATAAAGAATGGAGAGTATCTATGAAATGTGAAAATTGTGGACACCCTTATCCTACGATTACTTGTCCTCATTGTGGTGAGGAGATACTTAAGGAGAGCATTTATTGTATGAAGTGCGGAGCAAAAATTGTTAACTTAGAAACAGAGATAAATGGTAAAGTAGAAACCGAGGAGTTAGACCTTTCAAAAAGATTGCTTTGCAGCGATGGAACATGCATAGGTGTTATAGGAGAAGATGGCAGATGCAAGATTTGTGGCAAGCCATATACAGGCGAACCTTCGGAGGATAGCTAAAAATGAAATTTCCTAAGGATTTTAAAATAGAAATTTCGAGTGAATTTGTAAATAAAGAAGACCGTTTTGCTCGTCTCATCGGCATGGAGGTTAACACTTTAAAGAAAGGATATGCTGAAGCTTCTATTTTAATAACCGAAGATCTTTTAAATATTTATGATATGGCTCATGGTGGAGTAATATTTTCTTTAGCTGACCATGTTTGTGAATCTGCTGGGAACAGCTTAGGAAGGGTAGCGGTTGCTATTCAAAATAACATTGAATTTCTTGCTCCAGCAAAAAAAGGAGACCTATTAACAGCAAAAGGCAAGGTTACTCATACTGCAGGAAAAATCGGCCTTGTTGAGGTTGAGATAAAGAATCAAAAAGGTGAGTTAATAGCAAAAAATCAACAGATCATCTACTTTAAAGGGAAGAAGTAAATCTTATCGGATATGATAAAAGAAGAAAGGAGAAATTCTATATTCAAAGCTTGCTATGATATGAAGTTTTTTTAGATGCATCCTCTTTGGGATAGGATTAAATGGAGCAGCTACTTTTACTGCTCTTATTGCTTCCATATCCAATTTTTTATAACCTGAAGATGAAGTAAGTTTTATATCAGCAAGGGTTCCATCTTTTTTAATAGTAAATATTATTTTAACTTCCCCTTGCTCCCCTCTTTCAGCTGCATCCCTTGGATAACTCCATACCATTTCTATTTTTCTTTTTATTTTAAGTAAATATGAATAATATTTAAACTCTCTGGTATTTAGAGAAACAACATCTTCATCTTCCTTAGGTTTTATCTCCTCTATTGAATTGCCTTTTTTCCTTTTTACAATATTATATGCAAGGAGATCTTTAGCTGAATACTGAAAAGAGGGTATCTTTATCCCTTTTTGGGATGGTTTTTCTTTTATATTATACCTTTTTTTTATTATCTTCTTAATTTTTTCATTTTTTCCTTTAGGTTTTATTTTATTTATAACAACCTTTTTTCTTTTTGTTCTTTTTAAGGATTTTTTTGCTATTTCCCCCTTTTTCTTTTTTAATATTTTTTTAGAGGTAATCACTGGGAATTCCCTAATTACTCTTTTAGCTTCATACTCTGGTTTTTTAATTAGAGGAGGTTTTGGTGTAAGAGCTGGGAGAGATTGTTTAAAAATGTTCTTAACTTCTGGCGTTTCTGATTCTTTATGAGGGATTTCTTCTATTAAATTATTTTTTATCTTTTTAGCTAATAGTGTAAAGGTTTCTTTTTTTTTACCGATTTTTTCCTTTTGTTTGCTTTTAGCAACTTGTTTTTGCTTGATTGATCTTATTGTTTCTGGCTTTTTTATCTTGGGGGTAGGAATCCCTTTTATTACATCTCCTTTTATCTCTTTTTTGACCTTTTGAGAAAAAGGGGCAAGATATTTTGTTTTTTTATTAAGCACTTCCTCTTTTTTTGGATGAATAATATCAACTATTTCAAATAACTCCCTTTTTGGTGGCTTTTTAGGTGGCCCTCCAATAAAAAGGTAAAAAAGAAAGAGTATTCCAATATGTATAATTAATGAAGCCAATATAGATATGGCAATTCGTTTCTTAAAAAGTCTCATAAAATTATTATATTACTTTTTTGATCTATTGCAAATGTAGATTGCTTAATTTTTTATGTAGTTTAGAGTAAAAATTGAAAATAGGTAATTATTGATAGGAGTAGATAAGATAATAAATAAAAGGAAATTGCCTTACTTTAATTTTAATTATTATCATTATTAATTGTGGAGCCCGTACTACTAAAACCTAAATTTTATACCTGCCTCTAAGTATCTGCCTGGATTAGGGTAATATTCACTCCAATAAAG
>JAFDIG010000290.1 GCA_019308145.1 Deltaproteobacteria bacterium
ATTGCATTTAGCGCTCAACTTTTTACCCTTACTGGTACTGTTAGGGATATATACAGAGGGGTGATAGTTGTAAAGGCTGATGATGGAAGGGTAATAAGTTTTAGGGTAGGTTTTAGGACAAGATATTATCCACGCCGTTATCCAGTCCCAGGGGAAAGGGTAAGGGTTGAATATTTTATGAGAGGTCCTACCTATATAGGGTATATTTTTCATATATTGGGTCGACCTTCATCACGAATAACTCCAAGATCACCATATATTGCATATAAAGAAAATATAACAATGACCGTTATAGTTAATAGGGCAAATGTTAGGATTGCTCCTACTATTTCATCCAGTATTATAGATAGCCTTCAATATGGTGATGAAGTGATAGCAATAGGAGAAAAAGGGAAGTGGCAACAGGTAAAACTACCTGATGGAAGGATTGGCTGGATATATAAACCATTACTTAAGAAGGTGCCAGTAGTTGAAGCTAAACCTCTTCCTACCCAACAACCAGCTCCTTTACAACCTACAACTCAACAACCAGCCCCTTTACAACCTACAACTCAACAACCTATAGCTTCTCAACCTCCTGTTTCTCAATCATCAAGACAAAGCCTTTATACTAAACCTCAACAAGTTCAAGAGGAGAATATAAAAACAGAAGAGAAACAACAACCTCCTTATACACCTCAATCTACAACTGGGCAACAAGAAGCAAAAGAAACAACAGCACCTGGTATGCCGCAACAACAACCTTTATCTAAAGAAGTTGCACCCTCAACTCCTGTTTTATCTACAAAAGCAGAAACATCAACATCAACATCGCAAACCAGTGTAGCAGGGAAACATGTAGAATTAGCAGATAGCAGAGAACCATTTAAAATAAAAGCAAAACCAGATGAATCCTCTCAAACTATACTTGAAGCACAGCCAGGAGAACAGTTTTTGTTACTTGGTCAAGAGGGGGATTGGTATAAGATTAAAACATCTAAAGGTCCTGGATATATATTAAAGAAAAATTGCACCTTGTTACCTTAAATTTTATATTTTTTTAATATAAGGCAAAATATTTTAAGCAATATATGGTTTATAGATAAGTATTTTTGATATTTTTGCCGATTTTTTAAGCTCTTGTCTTCTAAAACTTAGCAATATTTTTTCTTTTTATTGAATTTTTCTATTTTCCTTTAAATGATTTTTTTATTATGCGCTACATAAATTTATTTTTTTTAACAATTAAAAATCCTTTAAAGATTTTTATATTTATCATAATTGCTTTTTTACTTTTTCTTCCTGCTTGTGGTTATCACTTCCCAGGTTATGGTACATCACTTCCTCCTGATATTGTTACCATTTCTATTCCTATATTCAAAAATCAGACTCTTGTTCCATCATTAGAGAATATAGTAACTGACTCAGTGATAAAGAGGTTTCTTATGGGAGGAAGACTAAAGGTTGTAAACAGTGGAGGAGATGTTTTATTAATTGGAAATATTCGCTCTTTTTCAGAAAATCCTATTTCATTTAATAGAGATGGGATTGTTATAGAGTCACGCGTTTCCATGGTTCTCGATCTAACTCTTAAAAGGAAGGATAATGAACAGGTTCTTAAAAAGGAATCTTTAACTGAAACTTGGGTATATGGGGTAGTAGAAGATATCCTAACATCAGAGAAAAAAAGATTTTATAGTTTTAAAAAGATTGCAGATGATCTTGCAGATAGAATCTATGATTGGACCTTTGAGGGCTTTTAGTGAAAGAGATAGATTTTAAAAGCTTTATGAAAAGGTTATCCCCTGATAACCTCCTTCCTGTTTATTATTTTTATGGGAAGGAGGAATTTTTTATTGATAAAGCCATTGAGGGTATAAGATCCCTTTCAGGTGCTGATGATTTCCCAGAATTTAACATTGATATTTTTTATGGTTCAGAGGCTAAAGCAAAAGATGTCATCTCTCAAGCTAAAACCTTGCCTGTAATGGCAAAGAAACGATTTATATTAGTAAAGGAAGCTGAAGGGATTCCTAAAAACGATCTTTCTATTTATACAGAATATTTAAAATCTCCATCTCCTACTACTGTTCTTATCTTTAAGGGAAACAGTATAAACTATCGTCTCTCTTTTTTTAAAATATTAGGAGAGATGAAAGCTCTTATATCTTTCCGTGCTTTACGAGACGATGAGCTGATAAGTTTTGTGGTTTCTTTAGCAAAGAAAGATGGCAAAACCATTTCTCCTTTAGCAGCTAAAAATTTTTTGGATATTATAGGTAGAGACCTGATGGAGATCTCTCAGGAATTAAAAAAGGTGATACTTTTTGTAGGGGAGAAGGAGATTATAACTGAAAAAGATATAAGAGAACTTATTTTTGATAAAGGAGGTGATTTGAATCAGTTTGCTAATGCTATTATTTCAGGGGATCTAAAAAAATCTATTAATATTTTAGATCATTTATATCAGATAAAGCCAGCGACTCCTCTTTTCCTTTTTAAAATAGCAGAATTAAATAGAAATATCATAGAAGCATCAGAGATGCTTAATAGAGGCATGAGTGAAAACAAAGTAATAGAGTTTTTAAATCTATGGGGAAAAAAAGGGAAATATATATTACAAAAGGCAAAAGAGATCCCTTTGTCTTCTTTAAAAAAATCTTTTAATGATATAGGTAAAATAGATATGGCTGTTAAAAGCAGTTCAATCCCTGAACAAAAATGGCTTGAGGAATGGATTTTTGAATTCTTTTTAAATTAAAAGCTTAATCTTCAACGGCTTCTTTTTCCTCTTTTATAAACAATATAAATGCCATTGTTGGCCGATGCATCCCTTCTTTTGTAACAAAATGTATCCCATCTAAACTCCATCCTTGTTTCACCCAATGGTTTATAACTTTTTCTATATCTTTGTCGGTAACAATAGTTAACTCTTCTACTTTATAAATTATCATAAAGAAAAGCCCTATGTTTATTTTTATTCTACTTCTTGTGCTACATAAAAAGAACGCCCAGGAAAGGGGGCTATCCTCACCTCTTTTGTTTGGATTTTTTCCTTCTCTAAACTCTGACATCATTTTGAATTTATATCCTTTATCTATTATTTTTTTTAAAAACTTATTGAACCAATTTAAGTATACACCACCTTCAACTTCAGCATGAACAGGTAAAACATTTAATTTATCTTCTTTTAATTCTAACAAAATATCGTCAGGATTTTTGTTAAGATTAATCAATTCTTCTAAACAATATGTAGTGGTAGGAATTTGTATAGTAGAGAATTTTTTACCTTTAAATAAAGGGAAAAAAGGGGAGTTACCTCTTGTATCAGAAGCAAAAAGAGGATGAAGTTCATCTTGAACAGAAAGACTTAATTCGTTTATTCTCCAAGCAGGTGCTCCATAAAAACAAGGCTTTTCCCCTAATATCTGTTCAAAATTTTTATTTGCCAAAAAGAATTGCCTTTTTATCATACCTCTATCCAAATCATCAAGATGATCTTGCCATAGCCTGTGGTCCCAACCATGTATACCTATTTCATGACCTTTATTTCTGATTGCTATTAAAATCTCTTTTCCTTTTTCGCTTATAATAGGTGCAGGGAGAAGAGTGCCTGAAAGAATAGTTCTTATTCCATACATTTTAGGGGCTTTTGTTTTGATCATCTTTTTTAAAAAACCAGGTTGCCTAAAGATATTTAATATTGCTTTCCCTGAATTATCTGGCCCCATAGAAACAAAAAAAGTTGCTTTTATATTAAAATCTTCCAAAAGTTCTAAAAGAGCTGGAACACCCTTTTTAAGCCCGGTAAAGGTATCTACATCAATCTTTATTGCAACTGTTCTCATTGATTATTTTTTATCTCTTGAAGAAAAAAATCAAGGGTCTTTTTTAAAGCCTCTTTAAGCCCTATTTTTGGAGACCAGCCAAGCATCTCTTTTGCCTTTTTTACGGATGGTTTTCTTGTTAGGATATCTTGATAACCTTCACCATAATAATCCTTATGAGTAACTTCTATGATCTCAGAAAATTTGGTATCCTTTTTGTGATCAGGGTGATTTTTAAAAAGATCTAATAGTATATAAGCAAGTTCTTTTATTGAGCACTCATTGTTAGGATTTCCAATATTAAAAATTTGTCCATCACATATACCATTTGGATTTTTTATGATTTTCATGAGACAGTCTATACCATCATCAAGATATGTAAAACATCGTTTTTGTTTTCCGCCGTCCACCAATTTTATAGGCTTTTTTTCAACTAAATTCACAATAAATTGTGTTACAACACGAGAACTTCCTTCTTTAGCTGAGTTGATATCATCCAGCTTTGGACCTATCCAATTGAAAGGACGTATTAATGTGAACTTAAGTTTTTGTTCAAAGCCATATGCCCAAATAACCCTATCTAAAAGTTGTTTAGAACAAGAGTATATCCATCTTTGCTTTGGTATAGGACCATTTATTAAAGGACTTTCTTCTTCCGAAAACTCTGGGTCTTGACACATCCCGTAAACCTCAGATGTTGAAGGAAAGATCAATCTTTTTTTATATTTTACACATTGTCTGACAATCTTTAAATTCTCTTCAAAATCGAGTTCAAATACCTTTAGCGGATTTTTGACATAGGTAGCAGGGGTAGCAATAGCAACTAAAGGTATGATTAAATCACATTTTTTAACATGATATTCTATCCATTCTTTATTGATTGATATATCCCCTTCAATAAAATGAAATCTTGGATGTCCTAAAGAATGCTCAAGTTTGTTTGAGGATAAATCCATCCCATATACTTCCCAAGAAGTATCTTGTATAATCCTTTTTACAAGTGAGTTACCTATAAAACCATTAACACCGAGTATTAATATCTTCATATTATTCATTTGTTTTCGCATATTTCTCCTGATACTATATTATATTTTTTCATAAAAGAAAGAGGATCCATCTCTTTTTCCCCTTCAAACTGCAAAGATAGGATATCAAGATATCCATCTTTAGCATTTATATATAGTTTTTCATCTTCAATGCTTATCTCACCTATTTTTCCTTTTTTATCCTCTTGCTTAGGTAAAGCCCACCAGATAAAAAGTTTTCTCCCTCTTAAGAAAGTAAAAGCTCCAGGATATGGATGAGTTACAGCACGAATTAGGTTATATATCTTTATAACAGGCCATTCCCATTTTATGATACCATCTGCAGGAGTTCGGCCTCCAAAATATGAACTTTTTGAATGATCCTGAGGTATTCTTTGATTTATACCTGCCTTTATTAATGGGAAGGTTTTGGTAAATAAACGTATAGCTGCATCATCAATCTTTTTAAAAAGTGTAAAAGCAGT
>JAFDIG010000291.1 GCA_019308145.1 Deltaproteobacteria bacterium
CCCAACAAAGATTATTAAAGGTAAAACCAAAGCCCATATTCCATCCTTTATCGAAAACAAAATGAATCTAAATCCTTTAAAAGAGATTCTTTGATATCTTGACCTTCTTGCATGGATTGCGGAATAAATACACCAAATAATAATCAAGATGATGCCTGGGATAAATCCTGCTGCAAACATCTTTCCAACAGAAACATCAGATAACATTGCATAAAAGATCATTGGTATGCTTGGGGGAATGATAATACCTAAAATTGCTGAAGAAGTTATAATCCCTATAGAAAATCTTTTTTTATAACCACTTTTCACCAAGGAAGGGAACATTACTCCGCCAATAGCAACGAGGGTTGGTGTTGCAGCACCAGAAATGGCTCCAAATAAACCACAAGCAGTAGTTCCAGCCATTGCCAACCCACCAGGTAGATATCCAACTAATGCATTTGCAAAATTTATCAACTTCTCAGAAATCTTCCCCTTTCCCATGATATTTCCCGCGATAATGAAAAATAGAACCGCCAACAACGTATAAGAGTCGACTTTTGAAAACATATCCTGCCCAATAACTACAATGGATGTAGAGCCAAAGTTATTATTATAAAGGAAGGCATTGTTACACCTCAAAATTTTATTTATGATAATAAAAATCTAATTTTCTTTAAGGGTATAATTAAAAATAATATTTTGAATTAACCGTATTATCATAAGAATTGTTCCTAAAATCACACTGCTTGTTACAATCCATAAAGGGATATTTAATACCATAGATGCTTCGCCTGTCACCCATTTGTTGTGAACAGCTTTATAAGCAGCTATAAGCAAAAGAATACAACAAATTAAACTTATTAAGTTTGCGACTATTTCTCCAAAACGTTTTGCTGATGGAAAAAGATGAGAAAAGAGATCGATCTTTAGCTGGCTGTTTTTACGAAAAGCAATACTTGCTCCTACCCAAATCATTAGGATGTTTAGGAAACGTGATAATTCGTCAGGCCAAGTTAAAACTATATTAAATAAATATCTTAAAATAACGGTAAGAAAAATAAAGAATAGAGTTGAAATAACGCAGAGACCAACTATTATCTCTTCAAAATTGTTTAAAAATTTATTAAAATATTTCATTGTAAACCTCTACAATTAAGGAAGAGGTAAAAGATTATCCTTTGCCTCTTCCTATTTTCTCTTATTACTTTACAGAACTTACAAGTTTATATACTTTTTTCACATAATCCTTGCCAACCTCCTTTGCAAACTTAGGTTCAACTTTTTGCCATGCTTTTTTCATCTTTTCCAATTCTCCTGGTGCTAACTTATGAAACTTGACCCCTTCTAATTTAAATTTAACTAATAATTCATTATATCTAAATCTTGCCCTTAAAAGCTCTATCTCACACATCCTTTTCCCTGCTGTAAGAACAATCTCTTTAAGGTTGGGTGGTAATTTATTTAACCAAGCAGTATTAACAGTAAAAACCAAAAAACCATGATAAAACCCTACAGGTGTATAATGCCTGCAGACTTCTTCCCATTTTCCAACAGCAATGACATCAGGTGAATTAATAATGCCATCTAATATCCCCTGTTTGAGTTGAGAATAAACTGAAGGAAATGGCACTGGAGAGGCTTCTATGCCTATAGCCTTTGCTGGGATAACTCCCCATTTGCCTGGGTTACATCGCATTTTAAGCCCTTTAAGATCTGAAAGTTTTGTAATCGGTTTTTTAGCTAAAAAATCAATAGATTCAAAAGAACAAATACCAAGGATAGTTAGCCCAACATGATCAAGCGAATGATAAACTGGTTTAATTAAATCACTATTAACAAATTTATCAACCTTAGCCCATGTATCAAACAGAAATGGAAAATTCAAAATATTATGAACTGATTTTGCCAAATTAGCTGTAACAGGTGCACCATTTACTGCCCCTTGTATAATTCCTGCCTGAGCTTTTCGTAATATTTGGGGATTTCCTCCGAGCTGAGCACTCGGGTATATCTTAACATCAATTAATCCGTGACTGCGTGCTTCTACTTCCTCTTCAAAATCATAACAACCTCTAAAACCTGCAAGAGAAGGTGGTGTTGCAAAACCAATCTTCATCACATATTTTGCAGTTGGAATATCGATTCCTTTTTCAAGACAAACCTTACCTGCATACCCTGAAACAGAAAACAAAAAGATAAAAGTTATAAAACCGGATAAAATAAAAAGTTTCTTCATTTTTACACCCCCTAATTTTAAAATTAAATTTTTATCTTTATTTAAAAATTCACCCCCTTCCTATCTTTTCTTTATATGTTTGTTATGTTTTTAAAGATTTGTCATACAGGAAGTAGGTTTTTCATCATCTTCTCTTCATCAATTTCAATACCCCATCCTGGTTTTTCAGGAACAATGTAATTCCCATCTTTAAACTCTGGTAATTCAGTTAAAATCGTCTCTGTTAACCATGGAACTTCTCCTGGGACTCCGTATACATCATTAGGATAAACCATATTTGGAGTAGCAGCAGCAAAGTGTAGCTGTGCAAGAAAACCTACAAAACTTTCTCCTGTACTACCTACTAAACAAGGAATATTACCCGCTCTTGCAACAGCAGCAATATTTCTTGCCTTTAAAATTCCCCCTTCCATAGGTTTCACAATGATTATATCAGCTGCCCCTTTTTTGATAACATTTAACGCATCATGAGGAGAGTGGATCGGTTCATCTGCCAGTATTGGTGTATCAATTGCATCTGCTACTTTAGCCATCCCATCAATATCCCATTCAAGAACTGGTTGCTCAATCATCTCTAAACGAAATTTTTCCATTTCCTTTAACGTCCGTATAGCTGTACTCACGCTATATGCCTGGTTTAGATCCACACGAAAATCCAACTCATCACCTATAATTTCCCGAATCATTTGAACTGTTTTAAGATCTTGTTTGGGATCAGGACCTATCTTTATCTTAAAGGTCTTATACCCCTTCTCCTTTAGAAAACTCACATGTTTTTCTGTCTCCTCACGAGTTGTAATTCCAACTAAACCAAGAGCAGGAATCTCTTTCCGAAATAGCCCACCTAAAAGTTTATAAACAGGAACATTCAATGCTTTTCCCATAATATCCCATAACCCTAACTCTATTGCGGATTTTGATCTTGGATGACCCACCAAGCAAGAATCCATTGCTAAAACAATTCTTTCTATATCAAAAGGGTCCATTCCGATAATAGTCGGGGCAAGGTACTTATCTATTGCAATCTTTGTCTCTTCATAGGTTTGTTCTGATTTAATCGGAGTTCCTGAAAGGGTGGGAGTCTCTCCAAACCCTGTAATTCCAACATCAGTATAAATCTTAGTAATAACCCAAGAAAAATTAATCATCCCTAAAGACTCACGCATTTGCGACTTTGTAAAAGC
>JAFDIG010000292.1 GCA_019308145.1 Deltaproteobacteria bacterium
GCTATTACTGGGAAAGAGTCTGCAAACTACATTAAAGATAAAGCTAAATCATATTCTGTTCCTGAGGCAGAAGTAAAAAGAGAGTATAGTCGTATTTATGACGATCTTTTAAAAAGAGATGGGAAGGAAAATCCTTATCGTTTAAGAACTGAAATTAGAGAAACAATGATCAAAGCAGCAGGAGTATATCGTACAGGAGATGAGCTTAAGAAAGGTTTAGAAAAGATAAGAGAGATAAGGGAAAGATTTAACAATATTACTATACAAGAAAAAAGAGGAACATATAATTCTAATTTAATTAATTGTCTTGAAACAGAAAATCTCATTGATATTGCAGAGGTTTTGTTAGTAAGTGCGTTAGCACGGGAAGAATCACGAGGTGCTCATTCGCGTAAGGATTTTCCTAAAAGGGATGATGAGAAATGGTTGAAACATACCCTTGCTTTTCGCACAGAGGATGGCCCAAGACTTGAATATAAGCCAGTGGTGATCACAACATGGTTACCAGTTGAAAGAAAATATTAAAAAAGCAAGGAATTTTGTAGGAGGAGATTATGGCAAATGGAACTATTTCTAAACCAGAAAATAGGCTTGGTATTGTTGGTTGGTTCTATGCCGGCAGTTTCAGCTTTGAGAGATATGCCTATATACTTCATAGAATTACAGGATTAGGCATATTGCTTTACTTCTTGTTACATATCTTTGGTTCATCTGCACGTATATCTGGGCAGAGTTCATGGGAAAGCCTTATGCATTTTCTTGGAAAACCGATTTTTGTTGCAGGTGAATATCTGGTTTTTATTGCTTTTTGTTTTCATGCAATGAATGGAATAAGATTAATTTTAGGTGAGTTAGGATTTAGTATTGGAAAACCAGGCCGTCCTGTTTATCCATATCGTATCTCACTTAATAGGCAACGTCCTTTGTTGGTTGTTTTTATGATCATAGCAGTGATCTTTATTCTGCTTGGTGGATACGATTTCTTTATAGCAGGGCATTAAGAAAAGGAGGTCAGATCTATGAGAGAGCCAACTCTTTGGATATTACATATATTAGCTGGGATTATCATATTAATTTTTCTTGGTATCCATATGGGTATCATGCATTTAGATACAATCCTAACAAGCTTAGGTGTTGGTTACAAAAACCCTTTAAGTTGGTCGTCAGTGCTTATTAGGAACAAAGCCTTATTTTTTACTATAACTTATATATTGCTCCTTGGTGCAGCTCTTTATCATGGTTTTTATGGATTAAGAAATATCCTTTTTGAGTTAAGCCTTGGCAAAAGCGCACAAAAGGCGGTTAATTGGTTGCTATTTTTTGTTGGTTTATTTCTTTTCATTTATGGTGGGTATGCCGCTATTGCTGCTTATGTGATATAAAATAGGAGGGAGAAGATGGCTGATCAAAAAGAACAAGAAACAAGCGTTTTTACAGAAGAGGTAATAAAAGAGGTCATTTTTAGGGTTCACCGTTTCTCTCCAGATGACGGAAAACCTCCACGGATGCAGGATTACAAAGTACCTGTAAAACGAGGGATGACGGTGTTGGATGGCCTTCACTATATTCGTGACAATTTGGATTCCACATTATCTTACCGTTTTAGTTGTCGTATGGCTATTTGTGGATCTTGTGGGATGTTTATCAATAATTTACCAAGATTGGCATGCAAAACACAGATCTTGGAACTGGAAGCTGATACTATAGAAGTCAAACCATTGCCAAATTATGAGGTTATAAAGGACCTTGTTCCAGATCTATCAGACTTTTTTGAAAAACATCGCTCAGTTATGCCATATCTGATTCGAGAGGAGGAAGAAGAAAAAATAGATCCTCCAACGAACGAGTTTTTGCAGACCCCAGATGAATTGGAAAGGTTCTTACAATTTGCATATTGTACAAAATGTGGATTATGCCTTGCAGGATGCCCAACTGTTGCTACTGATAAGGTTTTTCTTGGCCCTATGGCTTTGGCACAAGCTTTCAGATACAATTCTGATACACGTGATCAAGGCTTTGAAAAACGTTTGGAATTACTCTGCGTGCCAGAAGGTCCGTGGCGTTGCCATTTTGCGGGCTCATGCTCCGAAGTATGTCCTAAAGGTGTTGATCCTGCTTTAGGGGTTCAACTCCTTAAAGGTCAGATCGTTTTTACAAAATTAGGTTTAAAAAAGCCGCATAAAATAGCTCCATTGGCAACTGAGAAGCCAGAAGCTAAGCGTCGTCCTGGAATTCCTGAAGCTCCCCCACGAACAGTAAAAAAGGAGTGAAAAATTATAAATATAAATAGGATCAGCCTAATAAAGAGTTAGGGACTGGTAGTTGATATTTTGTTTTATTCAAATGAATTTCAATTAATTAACTTTTACTACCAATATGTTAACCATCCATAGGGGCAATTCATAAATTGCCCCAATATACTCTCTTCTCTAAGTGAGGGGTTATCATTTTTATAATGTATAACATAAATTTTAAAAAAGGCAGGAGAAAATGATATTAATGGATTTTTCCATTTATCCATTAGATAAAGGAGAAAGCCTCTCAAAATATGTGGCAAGAGCATTAGATATCATTGATAAAAGTGGTATTAATTATAGAATTAATCCTATGGGCACAGTAATGGAAGGCGAGTGGGATGAATTAATGAAGATCGCAAAGGATTGTTTTGACGCAATGAAGAAGGATTGCAGTAGAATTATTGTATCCATAAAAATGGATTACAGAAAAAAAGAAGGCTCAAGGTTAGAAACAAAGATAACATCAGTAGAAGAAAAGGTGGGAAGAAAGCTTAAAAAATAGATACTTTGCTTTGAGCTATAAAAGTTGATGCTGTTAATCTTCTGAAAAAATTTTAAGGATCATTTCATACCATTTTTTAATATCTGTTAGTGCTCTTTTTGCTATTGCTTTTCTTCTCTCTTTTTTGTTTCTTTTCATATTTATAGGAGGAAAAAGCCCAAAGTTTATACTCATAGGTTGGACATTTTTTGGATCAGCATGCGTTCTATACTAGAGA
>JAFDIG010000293.1 GCA_019308145.1 Deltaproteobacteria bacterium
TGCAAAAAAGATTATAGAACCTTTTCTCTCTGATGATAAAGAATATGGATTTTTTAAGGAAAAGATAAAAAGCGATATTCTATTACTAAATGATGAAGATTTTACCTTTCTTGTTGATACTGCAACAGAAGTCGTTCCACGTATTGTTATTAATGATGAAACAAAAACCACGGATAACTTATGGTATCAAGAATTATTACCATCAGATACTCTTATGTATGTTGTGGTATTTTCAATGATTGAGCGTAGAAAAGATACGCCAAAATCTGCTCAAGAAGTAATGGCACTACTAAAGGAACATCTGCCATCTACATATAGGTTTCAAATAGGTGGAGATGAAACCTTAGGTAGAGGATGGGTAGTATCAAAATGGATCTAAAAGGAGGTATATAAATGCAAACTATTGGACAACAAAGGGCAAAGTATGCTTTAAACAAATTAAAAGATATAAAAAATAATGAACAAAAGGATTATACCCAAAACGTTAAAGGTATTCCTGCAATGATATTACAAAACGGTTTAGGGCAGGCACTGGCTTTTTTAGCATCTAGGACAAAAACTGAAGAAAATAAAGGTATAGTTTATAAAAAAATAAAAGATCACATTGGAGAATGGGTAAAAGATAGAATTTATAGGGATCAAAAAAATAAGGATATATTAAGATGTATTACTGAAGGCACAGCAAGAGAATATCTTGAAGCACAAAGGGAAGCATTAGAAATTTTATCATGGTTAAAAAGATTTGCCGAAGCAGGCATGTTTGGAGGATAAAATGGAGTATAAATATCCTTTACCAGAAGAAATGAGCAAAATAGTTAAATCACCCCCAATAAAGTGTTCAATGTCCCTTTATTTTAACAAATGGGTTAAATGGCCAAAAACTGAAGAAAGCTGGAGTTTCAAGTTCAACGAAAAAAAAGAAAAAAAAATAAAAAATAAAGAAGGGAAAAAGGAGTTTTTTGAAGATTTTAGAAAACATTATGAAAAATCAAAAACATTCATTAAAGATTATCTCGATCTTTTTCAAAATAGAAATCTAAAATTAATTGAAACTCTAAAAAACAGAGGATACGAGACAAAAAGAGTTCTTCTAAAAAATTCTACAAGGCTTATATGTGGTTTAGGAGGTGAACATCCAACCGAAACATCTATCACACTTCACAGGTTCTTAGGCATTCCCTATATTCCATCAACATCAATTAAAGGTATGTTAAGAGCATCTGTGGAAACATTAATACCTAATGAACAAGATAAAATTAATATGCTATTTGGATTGCATGAAAATAATCAAGACAAAAGAGGAGTTTTGATATTATTTGATGCATTTCCAATTGGAGTCCCAAGCCTTGAAATAGACATAATGAATCCCCATTATTCAAAATGGTATTCAAATGAAGGATTATGGCCATCTGATGACCTCGACCCAACCCCCATATTCTTTCTAACTGTTGCTCCTGGAACAACTTTTAATTTCAATATGGTATTACCACCGAATAATGATATCTTCCTAATAGATGAAGCAGAAAAATATCTAATTCAAGGACTCTCTATCTTTGGCATTGGAGCAAAAACAAGGGTAAATTATGGCTATTTTGAAAAAACAGAAACAGAGTTAAAAGGAAAAGTAACAACAAAAAAAGAAGAACTCTCACTTATTGATAAAGCAGAAAAGGAGTTACAATTAATTAAACCAACTGATGCTGGGAGGATTGGAACATTTATTGATAAATATCTAAAAGAATTAAAAACTGATAAAGAAAAAAGGCAGTTAGCTGGAATGGTTAGAATGTATTTGGGTAAAAACTTTAAAAAAAGCAAAGCTAAGGAAAAACTTAAAGCATATCTTAACTAAGGAGTTAGTAATGAAACCAACATCTGTTATCTGTACTGTTGGCACATCACTTAAAAATAGTTTTAAAGATGAGATAAACAATAAACCACTTAATAAAAAGATACAAAAAAGCATCCTATCAAAACTTACTAAACTATCCCTTGATGATAGAAGATGTGGTGCGGAGATAAACTCTATTAATTCTATGCTTCAGAAAGGTTATATAAAAGATCCTAGCGCGATATATTTCCTTGTTTCAGATACAAAGGATGGTCAATTCTTTGGTGATTTAGTAAGGATATTCTTAAGCTCAAAATTCAAAAATGCAGAATGTTTAAAAGTTGAAGGGCTTATTGATACTGACTTTAAAAAATTTAAAAATCATGGTTTAAAAAGTCTTGTAAAGTCTATATCTAATCTTGTTAGAAAAGAAAAAGCTTTAGGAAGGGATATTGTAATAAACTCTACTGGAGGATTCAAGGCACAGATAAGCTTTGCAGGGCTTATCGGCCAAGTCCTCCATGTCCCAGTTTATTATCAGTTTGAAGCTTTTAACGAGGTAATAGAACTCCCTCCAATGCCGGTATTTTTCGACTATCATTTATGGTTAAAATATTTTGGCCTTTTTGATGAGCTTGAGAAGGAACTACAAATAGAAGAAGATAAATCTTATATGCCACTTGATCAACGTATCTATCCTCTTCTGGACATAGAAGAAATCGATGGAAAAGAGTATTGGGCAATCTCCCCAATGGGACAGCTATTCTACGAAGGTTTTATAGAAGATTTTGCTATTACAGTTAAAAATTTTCTCCCACCTGAAATTCCTTTAAATGAAAAATGGAAAAAACCAAACTTTGAAGATGAGAATGAAGGAAGGCATAAAGGTCTTAAAGAATATCTTTATGCTATTCTTGAGCTTCCTTATGTAAAAGGGATATATACCCATTATTTTAACCCTGCATTAAGCAGAGCAAATCGATTTAGAAAGTCAAGCAAAGGAAAAATTAACCAGATAGAAGGATGGTATACATTTAGGGAGGCACTCACAAAATTCGACATCATTACAACAGCAACAACAGAAGAACAACGCCAAGCAGTGCTTTTTGATCTAACAAGGAGGTTTATAAAGAAAAGAAAGGGAGAAAACCTTTTATGAAAAAAGCGATGATTGTTACAGTAGG
>JAFDIG010000020.1 GCA_019308145.1 Deltaproteobacteria bacterium
GAGCTATAAAATAATCAGGTTTTGTTTTTCGGTTGTCTTCATCCGGACAATAAATATAAACTTTTTTTATAGCGGGGAAATAACGAGATAAATAGTATTCCGTGAAAGGTTTTATGTATCTATCTTCCTTTTTCTGTTGTTTAAAGAAAATTTCTAATTTCATATTAAGTTTCTTTAAATTGATCAATTGTTGGTTCGTTCTTAGCAAAAAATTCATTCAATGCACTACCGTCAATAAAGTGTAAATTACGAATACCAACACAAGCTGATGCAATATAATCTTCAGACTGTCCCACAAAATAGCCATCTGTTATCACATAAAAGCCATCTAAATTATAATCTTTTCTATCGATTCTAACTTTTTTACCAAAAGCAATAGATATTTGACCAATAATCTCTTTAAGTCTGTTTGTGGGTTTTCCGCTACATTTAATATCACCCGTTTTTAACTGTATTCCATATGCCCTTAAAAATCCAAAAGGGTCTTTCTTTAAAAGAATTAAATCAAGCCCGAATTTACTTAAACCATGTTTGTCAATAATTCGCTCATCTGGCCTATTAATATTCTTAAAAGTTTTTATTATTCTTTCTTTTAATTTATCCTCTGATTTTTTAGGCAATGAATTAACTGTTTTCAATAATTTTTTACCTCTTCCATTAATTCATAAAATTTGTAAACCATCTGGTCAATTTGTCTCTCATATTCGCGCACTTTGGCTTGCTTAGCAGGGTTTTGTAAGTAGTCAGGCTTTCTGGTGATGGCGAGGATTTTGTTGACAAGATTAACAAAGTAAGCAAATTAGAAAAGTGCTCTTTTGTTTCTGCATGAGAAAATTGCAGTTCTGACTGTTTTGCCTGTTCTATTAGTTCTATTGTTTTTTTACTAATATTAATATATTAATACCGATTAAGTATTCTAATTTTTTTTGTTTTCTCTAATGATTTATACAATGCGTGAAAACCGCTTGTATAAAAATAACCGACTAAAACATCAAAAAATTCTGTGTCTTTAATCAAAACGTTAAATCTCTCAAGGAAGTTTGTACCTTTTTCGTTTGTAATAAATGTTAAGTCTGAGTTGTTAGTCATAGTTATTCTTTAAATAAATCGCTAATTGAAACATCCAGTGCCTTAGTAATCTTCTTTAGTGTTTCAAGGGTGAGATTTTCCTTTATCTTGATTTTAACGATGTTATCCAAAGCTAAATTTGTGCTTTTGGAAAAGCGAATTTGCGATGTTCTTTTTTTCTGGCGCAATTTGCGGATGTTTTCACTGACTCTGTTTGCCATATTTTTTGATCTTGATGAATTATTATAATGCGCTAATTATAGTAATCTATCCTTAAATTACTTATTATAATGATAAACAATTATTTAGAAAAGGTAAAGAAAAATATCAGAGGAGTTTGAAATGTTTATGAACATAGTGGATACAGCTCGGATAGTAAGATTAAAGGTAATAGGGGACGGAAACATTGCTTAAAAGTGGGCAATGGTAAAGGGAATTGAAAAATAGATTTTAGACTTTAAAAAAGCTTATGGAAAGATATGGAGTTGAATTATAGTTATAATAAAAGCAAAGGATTTTTTAAAAAAAGGGAAAAAAGTCCTAATTGTTTATACTTGACAAAGTATATAAATTTGATATGTTGTATAAAGTTTCACAAATTCAGTGATAAAATATGGAGTTAAAGATGAAAAGGGAAATTTTATCTAAATTGATAGAGATTTCGAGAAATCCTTATCCATATCTTAAGGAATGGAAAAAAGAAAAAGGGAAAAAAATATTAGGAAGTACTTTAGCAGATGTTCCAGAGGAGATCATATATGCAAGTGGTGCTCATCCATTTCTTATTTTAGGAACAACAAAGCCGTTAAGGTTAGCAACCACTCGATTACCAGATAATGCTTGTTCCCTTTCAAGAAGCAATTTGGAACTTGTTTTAACATATGAAGGCGAGCTTTTTGATGGTTATGTTTTGCCTCAAGTTTGTGATACCACGCAGCACCTTTGTGATATATGGAAAAGGAAGTTTTCTGACCGCTATTTTGAAAATTTCCTTGTTCCCAGGCAAGTAAATAGACCAAGCGCAGGGTACTGGTATATTCAGGAAAGTGAGCGCTTAATTTGGAGCCTTGAAAGATATTTAGGTATAAAGATTAAAGAAGATGCCTTGTGGGAAGCAATAGATATATATAATGAAAATAGAAGGTTGCTAAGATCACTTTATGATATCAAGAGGAAGCATCCTGGCATGCTAACCAATAGGGAATTCTTTGATATTGTAAAAAGTGGTTTTTTTATGGATAAAAAAGAGCATAATATGCTTTTAAAAGAACTTATAGATTCTATTGATATTGAAAAAGATAAAAAGGAAGATGACTACGTCCCTATAGTTGTTGCAGGGATCGTGGTGGAACCAAATGAGATCTTTGATTTTATGGATAATGGAAAGATTAATGTGGTATCAGATGATTTATGTACAGGTTCAAGATATATTGAAGTTGAAACAAAAAAAGAGGGGACCCCTATAGAAGCAATTGCAGATGCATATTTGAAAAAAGGACCTTTTTCGCCTATACATGATGAAGGGAATAAAATGTTTTATAATTTGAAGAATAGGGTGGAGAAATATGGTGCTAAAGGAATTATATACGTCCATATAAAGTATTGTGAGTCTCAAGATTATGATTTTCCAGATTTACGAAGAAATCTGAAGGCTCAAGGTATAAAGGTGCTTGAGGTTGAAACAGAGTATCAGACAACACATATGGGGCAGACAAAGACGAGAATACAGGCATTTGTTGAGGCCTTGAGTGAGGAGGCAAGAAATGAGTGAGGAAAAACAAGAAAAAAAGATGACAGCAAAAGAGCTTTCTAAAAAGTTAACAATAGAATATTTAGAAAGTGCAAGACATGCCCGTGAAAATGGAAAATTTATTGGTTATACAACGGCTGTCTCTCCTGTGGAGCTTTTTGTAGCACATGATATCATTCCTATCTATCCTGAAAACCATTCAGTGGCTGCTATAACCAAAAGATTAACAACAAAATTATCCCAGGCGATGGAAAAAGAAGGCTATACTACTCATCTTTGTGCTTATGCTCGCTCTGATCTCGGTTATCGAATTACAGGAGAAAGTGCTATGGGTGGTATACCTGACCCTGATTTTATTCTTGCTTGTAATGCTCAATGCTTTACTCTAACCAAATGGTTTGAGGTATTATCAAGGAAATATAATATTCCTGTATTTGTTTTTGATACCCCTCAATGGATAAGGGATGAGGAAACAAGAAAAAGGATAATAAAATATTGTGTGATGCAACTTAAAGAGCAGATCAAGGCACAGGAAGAAGTAACAGGTAAAAAGTTTGATTATGACAGACTTGCAGAGGTTATGGAATATTCAAGAGATGCAAGTCATCTTTACAGACAATTTTTGGATCTTGCTGCTTATAAACCTTCACCAATAAGCATATTTGATGCATTAATCCATATGGCAATTACTGTATATTTAAGAGGTACTCCTCAGGCTGTACATTATTATCGTTATCTAATTGATGAGATAATGGAAGAAAAGGTAAAAAAAGGTAAAGGCGCTATAGAGAATGAAAGATTTCGACTTTACTGGGAAAATCTTCCTGTTTGGTTTAAATTCAGAAATCATTTTAACCTTTTAGCTCAATATGGTGGCAATATCTTAACCTCTTTATATGTACATGCATGGAGCTATGATTTTGATACATCAAAAGATCCTTTATTAACCTTAGCAGAAAATTATGTCTCTGTTTTTTCTAATGTTACATTAGAAGAAAGAGCTGATATGGCTCTTGATCTTTTTAAACGATACGATCTCAATGGTAGTATCATGTTTTTAAACAGGAGCTGTAAAGCCGTCTCTTTTTCTGTACATGAACTAAGGGATATGTTAACAGAAAAAACAGGGATCCCAGCGTTGGTTTTTGAATCTGACATGGGAGATCCAAGGTTTTATGCTGAAGCTCAGGTAAAAAATAGAATTCAGGCTTATTTTGAAACCTTAGAAGCAAGAGAAGAAGCAAAAGAACTTGCTTAAGTTTTAAAGGCTAAAAAAGGCCTTTTTTTATCTTTGATTTAAAATATTTTTTATTCCTTGAGTATAACTAAACAACAATTAAACTTCTCTAAATATCTTCATATATCTCATACGAAATTTCTTTTCCACTTTTTAAATACAATTTAGGTTGACTTCAAAAAATAGCTTCATTAAAATAGGTAAAAATTTATATGGATGCAAAAAAGCGATTTTTAAAAAATATCGGATATAAGTTTAAAAACCCTGAACTCCTTAATTCTGCTCTTACACATCGATCATTTGCCCATGAACATCCTGGTGAAAAAGATAACGAACGGATGGAGTTCCTTGGTGATTCAGTAATAAATTTAATAATTGGAAATTTGTTGATGGAGACGTTCCCAGAAGCTTCAGAAGGCCAATTAACCAGAATGCGTGCATCTTTGGTAAGTGAAGCACCTCTTGCCAAAATTGCCAGAAGCATTGGCTTAGGGGAGGTATTAAGACTTGGACATGGAGAAGAACTTTCAGGGGGAAAAAATAAAAACTCTATTTTAGCAGATGGCTATGAAGCCCTTATAGGAGCTATATTCATTGATGGAGGATTTAAGAAAACAAAAAAGGTAGTATCAAAACATTTCTCCTCTTTAATAAAAGAACTTAACAAAAAAGAGATTTTTTTAGATTTTAAGACTAGGCTACAAGAGCTTACTCAGGAACTTTTTCACACCATCCCTGTTTATCGAACAGTAAAGGAGATGGGTCCTGAGCATAAAAAAAAGTTTGAGATAATAATAACCGTTAATGGACGTGCATATGGCAAAGGAAAAGGTAAGAGCAAAAAAGAAGCAGAACAGAACGCTGCGAAAAAAGCTTTTGAAACTATTAAGTTAGAGAACAAAGATGGCTAATAATTCTCCTTTTATTATTCCAATTTTTCTTCCCCAGTTAGGTTGCAAGCAGAAGTGTTTTTATTGTGATCAAGGGATAATTACTGGGCATGGAATTGATTTCCCAACACCTGAAGGGATTTCTAAAATTATTGAGGAAGCTTTACCTTTTATAAATAAAGGGACAAGAAAGAGAGTTTGTGAACTCGCTTTTTATGGTGGAAATTTTACAGGTCTTGATAAAGAATTAAAAGAAGCTTATCTGTTAAAAGCAAAAAAGTGGGTAGATAAAGGCTATATAGATTCAATTAGAGTTTCCACACGACCGGACTATATTGATTATAAAGAAGCCTCTTATCTAAAGAAGATGGGAGTAGCTGTTGTAGAAATAGGTGTCCCTTCTATGGTTGATAAGGTATTGATAGCAAGTGGCAGAGGTCATTCAGCAAAAACGGCTAAAGAGGCTGCTTTTAATATAAAAAAGGCTTATCTTTCTTTGGTTATTCAGACTATGATCGGTTTGCCAAGTGAGTCATTATCTGATGCACTTTTTACTGCTCGTGAAGTAATAAGCTTAAAGCCAGATGGTATAAGGATATATCCGGTTGTGGTTTTAAAAGGGACAAGGTTAGCAAAGCTTTATAATGAAGGTAAATTTTTACCTCTTTCTTATAATCAAACTGTTAGATGGCTTTTGAGGATCCTTCCTCTTTATAAAAAAGCAAAAATAAAGATATTACGTATTGGGCTTGAAGGGATAGAGAAAATATCTAAAAGCGGAGGAGTTATAGCAGGTGTCACTGACCCAAGTTTAAGACAAAAGGTTGAGTCAATTTTAATGTTTAAAAAGGCAAAGAGAGAGTTTTCAAAACTAAATCCAAAAGGAAAAGTAGAAGTTAAGCTTTTTCCTAAAGATATTTCTAATTTTGTTGGGCAGAAAAAGAAAAACATAAAGAGATTAGAAAAGATTTTTCCAATTAGTGAGTTAAAAATTAAAGGTGATGAAAGAGTTAAACAGGGAGAAATAGAGGTAGATTTTTTATAACTATCGTAAAATGCTAAAAGAAATTATTAAATTATTTACTCTACAAAAAATAATTTTAATACTTATAACTTTTATCTTTATTTTTTATGGATGTGGAAGAAGTAAACCCCCTGTTAAAAAAGATACCTTTTATCTTCCTCCACCTCCTAAAAAAATGGTCAAGGTTCAAGAGGGTATTGCTTCATGGTATGGTCCTGGTTTTCATGGAAAGCCTACATCTTGTGGGGAGATCTATAATATGTATCAGATGACAGCTGCACATAAAACCCTTCCTTTGGGAACAAAAGTAATGGTTACAAATCTTGAAAATGGCAGATCAGTAGAGGTTACGATAAATGATAGAGGACCTTTTGTAAAAGGGCGTATCATTGACCTTTCCTATGCGGCTGCAAAACAGTTAGGTATAATAGGAAAAGGCACAGCCAAAGTACGTATAGAGGTGTTGAGTAAAGAAGCATTACTTATGAGAAAGGATCTTTTTAGTGCACCCAAACAAAAAGAATTTACTATTCAAGTTGCATCTTTTATAGAACAAAGAAATGCTATAAAGTTAAAAAATGATTTGTCAAAAAATTTTAAAAATGTCTACATTATTCCTCTTCTTACTTCTCAAAGGATTTTTTATCGAGTAAGAGTGGGGAAGTTTAGAACAAGAGATGAAGCTGTAAAGTTTGCAAAAAGATTAACTATAATTGGTTACGATGTACTTATAACAAGTAGGTAAAATATGAAAGTAATAATTGTTGGTGTTGGTGAGGTGGGATATCATCTTGCTAAAAATCTTTCAAATGAAGCAAAAGATGTAATAATAATAGATCACGATGAAGAGAAGATTTCCCTGGTAGAAGAAACGTTAGATGTTCAAGCGTTTTTAGGAAATGGAAGTAGTCCAGCAGTATTAAAGGAAGCTGGAATAGAAGATGCAGATATCCTTGTTGCGGTTACTGACAGCGATGAAGTTAATATGATAGCATGCCTTATTGCAAGTTCTCAAACTATTATTCCAAAACGGATAGCCAGAATAAGAAATGTTGAATATATCAAGAATTCCAAAATATTAAGCAAAGACTATCTCGATCTTGATCTGGCTATTAATCCAGAAGAAGAGGTGGTCAAAAATATTATTAGATTGATTGAATATCCTGGGGCAGTTGATTTTGTTGAATTTGCTCATGGACAAGTCCTTTTAATAGGGCTAAAGTTGGATGAAATATCTTATGGCGTAGGTAAAGCTGTTAAAGATCTCAGTGAGTTGCGAAATTATCTTAAGAATAATAATAAGGTATTAATTGTTGCCATTTCCAGGGATAACCGCATTATAATTCCTAAAGGGGATACCATAATAAAAAAAGGAGATATCCTTTATGTAATGATGGAGGCAGGAATTGCTAAAGATATCATATCTTTTTTCACGAAAAGGGAAGAGAGGGTAAAACGGGTAATAGTAGCAGGGGATAGTAATATAAGTTCATTTCTTGCAAATGAACTTGATTCAATGCCTATCCAATCAAAGTTGTTATGCCCTAATCCTGATAGATGTGCAAAATGTTCAGAGGTTTTAGACAGGGTTCTTGTTATACAAGGTGATATAACCGATTCTGCTATCATGAGAGATGAAAATATTCAGGATGTTGATCTATTTATTGCTGTTTCAGAAAATGAAAGCAACAATATTCTATCATCCCTTTTAGCAAAACGTATGGGAGCAAAAAAGGTTATAGCGTTGGTAAACAGGATTTATTATATACCTCTTGTTACTACTCTTGGTGTTGATATTGCAGTTAGCCCTCATTTGGCAGCTATTAGCTCAATCCTTCATTTTATCAGACGAGGCAAGGTTCTTTCTGTTGCAGCTCTTAAGGAAGGGGAAGCAGAAGTAATAGAGACAGTTGCTCTTGAAACATCTGATATTGTGAATAAGCCGATAAAAGATATAAAATTTCCTAAGGATGCGATTATAGGTGCAGTTGTTAGGGGAGATGATGTAATAATACCAGATGGCAATGATCTAATCTTTCCTGACGATCGGGTAGTTATATTTGCTAAAAAGTCAGCTATTTCTAATGTAGAAAAAAAGCTTATGGTTAAACTGGAGTATTTTTAATGCAATTAAGATTACTTTTAGGTTTTCTTGGGATATTGTTGATATTCCTTTCATTATTTATGTTATTTCCTCTTTTTTTTGCCTTTTATTATAAAGAAGATATTACGCCTCTATCAACATCATTTCTTATTACTTTGGTTGTAGGTCTTTTGTTATTTTTGTTTTTTCGCTCACCTAAAAGGGAATTAAGAATAAGAGATGGTTTTGCTCTTGTTACTTTGGGATGGATAACTTCTGCCTTTTTTGGAGCACTTCCTTTTTACCTTGGCCATTTCTTTCCATCTTTTGTTGATTCATACTTTGAGGCAATGTCAGGTTTTACCACTACAGGAGCATCAGTTTTAACGGAGATAGAGCACCTTCCAAAAGGAATACTTTTTTGGAGAAGTTTGACTCATTGGCTTGGGGGAATGGGGATTATTGTTTTTTCTTTGGCACTTCTTCCTTTATTAGGGGTTGGCGGTATGCAGCTTTTTAAAGCTGAATCCCCTGGCCCGGTTGCTGATAAGATAAAGCCTCGTATAGCAGAAACCGCAAAAACTCTTTGGAAGATATATATACTGATTTCTGGTGTTGAAGCATTTCTTTTAATGCTTGGAGGTATGAATCTTTTTGAAGCACTTTGTCATACCTTTGGTACAATGGCAACAGGAGGATTTTCAACAAAAAATACAAGTATAGGATCATATAATAGCGCATTTATAGATTGGGTGATCATCATTTTTATGGTAGTTGCTGGCGCAAACTTTTCCCTTCATTACCGCTTTCTTACTGGTAAATTTAAATCATATTTTAACAATACTGAATTTAAGTTCTATATAGCTGTGATAGTAGTTTCTATTGTAATTTTTACTATCATATTAAGGTTGCATATTTATGATAATATATTTAGTGCATTAAGACATGGTGCTTTTCAGGTTTGCTCTATCATGACAACTACAGGGTATACAACAGCTAATTTTGAGAAATGGCCATATTTTACACAATTTTTTTTAGTAATATTAATGTTTATAGGTGGTTCTGCTGGATCAACTGGAGGTGGTATAAAATGTATAAGAATATATATATTGCTTAAGCATGGATATAGAGAACTTTTAAAGCTTGTTCACCCTAAAGCAGTCATCAGCTTGAAGATGGGGAAAAAGGCGATTCCTTATGATATACTTCAGTCGATTTGGGGATTTTTCTTCCTTTTTATGTTCATATTTGTGCTTGCTTCTTTAGCCATGACATTATTGGGACTTGATATAATAACATCTTTTGTTTCTGTTGCTGCAACCATTAATAATATTGGCCCAGGGTTAGGAACAGTTGGTCCTGCTGAAAATTATGCACATATACCAGTAATTGGCAAATGGATTCTTATTTTCTGTATGCTTGTTGGCAGGCTTGAACTATACACTGTTATCGTGATGTTTATACCTGAGTTTTGGAAGAAATAGTCATGAAAATTAAATATTTTCTTATCATTACACCTCTATTAATATTTTCCATACTAATAAGCAGTATGTTCTTTATGGGGTTTTTCAAGCCTCATAGGGTGAATCAGCTAATTATTGGCTCTATTGGTGATGCTACCTATCTTAATCCTGTTTTAGCTCAAGATTCAGCTTCTTCTGATATAAATAGTTTTGTCTTTAATGGTCTTTTAAAGTACGATCGTAATTTAAATATTGTAGGCGATCTGGCTGAAAGTTGGGAAGTTAAAGAAGGGAACAAGCCTGTAATCATCTTTCATCTTAAAAAAGGGGTGTTATGGCAGGATGGCGAAAAATTCACAGCAGATGATGTTCGCTTTACTTATGAAACCATTATGAACCCAAAAACCAATACGGTTAGAAGAAGCGATTTTGAGAAAGTTGAAAGAGTAGAGGTGCCAGATCCCTATACATTTATTGTATATTACAAAGAGCCTTTTGCTCCAGGGCTACAAAGCTGGATGATAGGGATTATACCAAAACATATCTTACAAGGTAAAGATATAAATCGAGCTTCTTTTAACCGAAATCCCATTGGGACAGGACCTTTTATCTTTCAACAATGGATAAGTGATGAAAAGATCACATTAAAAGCTAATCCCAATTATTTTGAAGGTAGACCTTACCTTGATGGGATTGTATATCGTATCATTCCTGAAACATCATTAATGGAGATAGAACTTTTAACAGGTGGTATAGATTATACAGGTATATACCCATATCAATATAAAAGGATAAGCCATAATCCTTCTTTAAGGGTTTACAAGCAACTTTCTCATGGTTATAGCTATATTGGTTATAATCTTAAAAACCCGCTTTTCAAGGATAAAAGAGTAAGAAAAGCCATTACTTTGGCTATAAATAGGGAGGAAATGGTAAAATATATTCTTTATGGTCTTGGTGTTGTTGCTACAGGCCCATTTACACCTGATATGTGGTATTATAATCATGCTGTTCATCCTTTGCCTTATGATCCTAAAAAAGCTAAAAAGCTTTTAGCTGAGGCTGGTTTCAAAGATATCGATGGTGATGGTATTCTTGAAAAGGATGGCAAGCCTTTTAGCTTCACCCTTATAACTAATAGTGGCAATGATATAAGAAAAGATATAGGTGTTATGGTTCAACGTTACTTAAAGGAGGTAGGTATTGATGTAAAGTTAAGGCTCTATGAATGGTCGGTTTTTCTAACAAACTGGATCAACTCAAAGAATTTTGATGCCTGCATTTTGGGTTGGAGTCTTTCTTTAGATCCTGATCAGTACGAGATATGGCATTCAAGCCAGATAAAAAGCGGATTTAATTTTATATCATATAAGAATTTAGAGGTTGATCGATTATTAGAAGAGGGACGAAGGACTTTTGATAAAAAGAAAAGGGAGAAAATCTACAAAAGATTTCATAAGATTATAAATGAAGATCAACCATATACCTTCCTTTTTGTTCCTGAATCTACACCAGCGTTAAATAAAAAATTCTTTTTGGTAAAAAAAGAAGAAAAAGGAAGAAAGTTGCTTAAACCAATAAAGATGGAAAAAGCAGGTTTAATGGTTGATATTATTAAATGGTATGTGCCAAAGGAGAATGAATTAACGCCATAAGGTGGTTTTAAAATGGTTGGTTTTATTATAAAAAGATTACTTCAACTTATTCCCACACTTTTTGGAATTACTATCATCTCATTTGCTGTCATACATATTGCTCCAGGCTCTCCTGTTGGTAATACCTTAAACCCTAAGGTTCCACCGAGAGTTATTGAGCAGATGAAAAAGAATTATGATTTAGATAAGCCTTTATCAGTTCAGTATGTATTATGGATAAAGAGACTTATAACTGGAAAGCTTTACTCATTCAAAGATGGAAAACCAGTAATGAAAAAAATCAAAGAAAGGCTTCCAGCAACTATTGTTCTAAATGCTGTGGCTTCTATTATAATATTTTCCTTAGCAATACCTTTAGGTATATTTTCTGCTGCACGGCAATACTCATTTTGGGATAATACTACCACTTTTTTTGCATATTTAGGGATTTCTATACCAAGCTTCTGGCTTGCTTATCTTCTTATATTGGCTACAGTAAAGATCTTTGGGTTCCCTGTACTTGGCATCCGCTCATTTTTTCTTGAAGGTGCATCCACCCTGCGCATTATTTATGACAGAATTTGGCATCTGACCATACCATCAATTATTTTAGCAATTGGTGGTATTGCTGTAATATCAAGATATATGAGATCCTCCATGCTTGAAGTTATTAGACAGGATTATATTCAAACAGCAAAAGCAAAGGGATTGCCAGAGGAAGTTGTATACTATAAGCATGGTTTAAGAAATGCTCTTTTACCAATTATTACCCTTTTTGGTTTTTTAGTACCAAGTTTAATAAGCGGTTCAGTGATTATAGAGACAGTTTTTGCATGGCCTGGCATTGGCAGATTGGCATATCAGGCAGTGCTTTCACGTGATTATTCTGTTGTTATGACAATAAATACTATATCAGCCACTTTGGTTCTTATTGGAAATCTTGTTGCCGATATATTATATGCTGTTGCTGATCCAAGGATAAGGTATAGATAAATGAATGCAAGGGTAAAAGATTTTTGGAGATATTTCAAACGTAGAAAACTTGCCATTATAGGTTTGGTTTTGGTGATATTATTCTTTTTTATTGCCATTATTGCTCCAAAGATCGCTCCTTACGATCCAGGCCAGATCAATGTTGAAGAAAAATTGATCGCACCTTGTAGTAGACATCTTTTAGGCACTGACAATTTAGGAAGAGATCTCTTTTCTCGTATGCTTTATGGTTCTCGTATCTCTCTTTCGGTTGGGTTTATTGCTGTAGGAATATCAATCATTATCGGCATTTTGGTAGGATCGATATCTGGCTATTTTGGTGGGTGGATCGATATTATTTTAATGCGGTTTGTAGATATAATGATGTGCTTCCCGTCGTTTTTCCTTGTGTTAACTGTTATAGCCCTTTTAGGACCAAATATTGTGAATGTTATGATAGTAATTGGTGTTACAAGCTGGATGGGTACAGCTCGTTTTGTCAGGGCAGAATTTTTATCTTTAAAAGAGAGGGATTTTCTTTATGCAGCTCGTGCAATGGGTGCTTCTGATACACGGATCATCTTTAGACACCTTCTGCCAAATGCAATGGCTCCAGTCCTTGTAACAGCCACTTTAGGAGTTGCAACTGCCATTTTAACAGAGGCAGGGCTTTCTTTTTTAGGGATTGGGGTTCAGCCTCCAACCCCGAGTTGGGGTAATATATTAACAGAAGGAAGAATATATATATTTGATGCCTGGTGGCTCACTTTGTTTCCAGGCTTTGCTATACTTATAACTGTTCTTGCTTTTAATCTTTTAGGTGAAGGCTTACGTGATGCTTTAGATCCAAGGTTGAGAGGAAGATAAAAAGAGGAGGTTTTTTTATGTTAAAGGAATTTAATGTAAGGACGAGATCTAAAACCGAGCTATTGGATATTACAAATGAAGTTTTTAATGCAATAGAGGAGACAGGAGTAAAAGAAGGGATTGCTATTGTTTACGTTCCTCATACAACAGCAGGGGTAACCATAAATGAAAACGCTGATCCCAGTGTTAAGAGAGATATCTTGATGGAGTTAAACAAGGTTATTCCTTTTGATGATAACTATTCCCATCTTGAAGGAAATGCTGCAGCCCACATAAAATCCTCAATTATAGGTGCTTCAATAAATCTTATCATAAAGAATGGGCGTCCAATATTAGGTACATGGCAGGGGATATTTTTCTGTGAATTTGATGGCCCAAGGACAAGAAAGGTGTTTATAAAGGTTTTATAAAGGGAAGATTATATTTTTTAGCCTATATTAAACAGTACTTGATTATATTCAAATATTTTTTTGCTATAAGGATAAGAAATGGAGAATAGAATCATAAAAGCTGAAATTATACATAAAGCTCGTGCATTTGGACTTTATAAAGAGAAATGGCAGCTTGTTAATGGAAGAGTATCAACATTTAGTATAATCCATCATCCTGGTTCAGTAGCAATTGTTCCTTTATTAGATGATGATAAAATTGTGATGGAGTATCAATTTAGGGCATCTGTTAAAGCTAATATTTGGGAGATCCCTGCTGGAACATTAGAGATAGGTGAAGAAGCTAAAGAATGCGCAAAAAGGGAGCTTATTGAGGAAATAGGTTATCAAGCAGAAAAAATTATCCCATTAGGAGAGATATTGCTTGCACCTGGTTATTCAGATGAAAAGATGAAACTATTTTTAGCAGAAGGACTTACACCTTGTAATGCTTCTCCTGATGCTGATGAGATTATACAAGCAGTTCCTATCTCTATAGATAAAGTTATAACAATGATTAAAGATGGTGAGATATTGGATGCAGGAACGATTGTGGCACTTTTTAAGTTTTTTTCTATAAGAGGTATTGAAATTTAAAGTGATAGGAGGCAAAAGTTCATGGAGAGATTTCTTGAGGTTGCGATTAATGCAGCAAAAGGAGCTGGAATTATACAAAAAAAATCTTTGGGAAAAAGGTTAAAGATAGAGCATAAGGGAGAGATCGATTTAATAACAGATATTGATAAAAAATCTGAAAAATATATAATTAAAATGATCAAATCTAATTTCCCTGAACATGGATTACTCACTGAAGAAAGTTATAAAGATAGTTTAGAGGCTGATTACCTATGGGTAATTGATCCATTAGATGGCACAACTAATTATGCACATGGATATCATTGCTTTTCTATCTCGATCGCATTAATCATTAAAGGAGAAATAGTTGTTGGTGTAGTTTATGATCCAATAAGAAAAGAGCTTTTTTCTGCGATAAAAGGCAAGGGCGCATATCTAAACAATAAGCCAATACATGTATCAAGTGTTTCAAAGGTTGTTGATAGTCTTTTATGCACGGGATTTCCTTATGATTTGCATACAAGTGAAATAAACAACCTTGACCATTTCTTAAATATGATGATGGTTGCTCAAGCAATAAGAAGGGATGGTTCAGCTGCTTTAGACCTTTGTTATACTGCTTGTGGAAGGTTTGATGGGTTCTGGGAGTTAAAACTTAAACCATGGGATGTCATGGCAGGGGCTTTAATTGTTTTGGAAGCTGGTGGCAAAGTTACAGATTTTGCAGGAGAACCTTTTGATAAAACTGGAATTGAGATCTTGGCAACAAATGGCTTGGTTCATCATGAGATGTCAAGAATCTTGCTTAAAGGGAAAAGGCCTTAAAAAGAAAAAATATAAAATGATATTTTTAATAGATCATTCCTGATTACGTTTTAAGCATCTGGCAAATGAGAGCAGCGAATTTGTCAATCCATCTTGAGCAACTCGCTATCCCCTGTAATTTATAAAAGATTCATTTTAAATCCGACAACATCTTTACTACTGTTTCCCGTAACAATGGTATTTTATCCTTACACACATCAAAGATTATCTCAGCATCGATTTCAAAATAATAATAACTGATTATGTCACGCATCGCCTTTGCACCTTTCCAATTGATTTCTGGATATTGTGACAGAAGTTTTCCATCTGTAATTTTGTCAATACTTTTCAAGGCCTCTCCTATAGCGATCAACTGCATACAGATCGCATCAAGTTTTTCCATCCATTCCGACAGAGGAGTCTGTAAAATCGTTAATACGTTTTACAGGAGAAAAACGATATAGGATTGTATCTAATGCGATAAGTATTCGGGATAAAATTTCCCTGACAAGCTCTTTATCGTATTCTTCATGCATAAATAGCTTCTCGTTCTATTCTTTTTTTAAGAAACTGATTCATTCTATCGTGAAGGCGAATGATATCCACCTTTCTTCCTAACTCCTCTTCCAATTCTGTCTTAATGCTTCCTAAAATAAACAAGTCAGGTTTCTTTTGTTCAATAATAATGTCAATATCACTATGTTCCCGCATTGTTCCTCTTGCCAGAGATCCAAATATTCCTATTTTTACAATATAATATTGTTTCTCATGAGCTTTCTTATATTTACGTAATTTTTCTAATATTTCATCCCGATTCATACTATCCTCATCATAGGATTACCCACTAAATTTAGCGGCTTGCTTTAACCATCCGCTAAAATGGTTTGTTAGTTACCTACTTCTAAATATGTTAAATAAGTATGAGGCTTGGGAATTTCATATCCCTACTTCTTAAATCCTTCAAGATGAAATTCTATTGCCTCTTCTATTGCCTTTCTAACTTCTTCTATAGTTGCACCAGTGGTTACACATACTCCTAAATTAGGTGAATATGCTGAATACCCTGTGCTTGTCTCTTCAATAATTACTAAATATTTCATTTTAAACCTGCCTGTTTTAAAATGCTATTTATTATCCCTTTTGCTAACTCATCACCTGTTATTTTTTAAAAATTATAACATGCTCATTTATCCCTGTCAAAAAATCTAAGGAATAGGGTAATGTCAATAATTTTGTGTCATCAAGAAAGAGGTATAAACTCTAATTTTTACTTATAAAGTATTTATTTTTCTCTATAACCTCTTTGATTGCTTTATCTGCATAAGAACGATAATCTCCTTCCCATTTATATTCCCTATAAGATTTTCTATTAACCAATGGAGGATGGGATTTATTCACCATAATATATAAGTATAATAGGCAGGATGCCTGTTTTACTAAGGGTGAAGAGAGCTAATCCCTAAATGTGGGCACAAGTATACCCGCCTACGAATACTAATAAGAAGAATAGGATATCTGTTATATCTGTTGGCATGCTATATGTAGAATAAGTGGTAAGGGCAATTCATGAATTGCCCTTGCTTCCTCAGAATAGATGTATTTACCTCATTTTTCTTTGATATCTTCTTATCATTGGCGATTCAAGTTTATAAAGGGCATAGGTAAAGTTTTTATCTTTATATGATACCACCAACCTATTTGGATAACGTTTTAGTATATTTGTACAAAAAGAACGCTGTAATATATTATGTACCCCACACCAGTAGTTATAGTGGAAAAAT
>JAFDIG010000294.1 GCA_019308145.1 Deltaproteobacteria bacterium
CCTAAAATAAAGGTTTTTGAGATGATACTATCTACATTTATTCCCATTAATGCAGTAGTTTCCATATCCCTTGAGATGGATCTCATTGCCATGCCTGTTTTTGTTCGGTATAGTATCCACATGACAATGATTAAGAGGAGAGCAGTTATTAAAGGAATCCATATTGAAAGGGATACAAGATGAACACCAGCGATAACGATCTTTTTTGAGAAAAATTTAGGTTGATAGAAAGCTTTAGGTCTTCCTCCCCATATGACCAAAGCTAAATTTTCAAGCAGAAATGAGACCCCAATAGCTGTTATCAAAGCAGAGATCCTTGGAGCTTTTCTTACAGGTTTGTATGCACCTTTATCAATCAACATTCCCAAAAGACCTGTTAAAGCAATTGCAATAATAAAGGATAACCACCACGGAAGAGAGAAAACAAGTATTCCAAAAAAGGCAAAATAACAGCTCATCATCATAACGTCGCCATGGGCAAAGTTGATAAGCCTTAAAATTCCATATACCATGGTGTAGCCTATGGCTATAAGCCCATAAAGACTACCTAATGATATACCGTTTATCAGTTGCTGGATGAAGATTTGATAAGTCATCTTAAACCTTCTATTTTTATATTAATTGAGAAACCTTTCTCCTTAATAAATAGAGATAATAAGGAATAGGATATTATAATGGTTTACTACCATTTAATAGAGTTAAATAAATTAAATTACTATATTTCTGAATCGAATTCGTTTGGATTTTATTTGTTAAATCCGAATTTGTATAATATAAAATTAAAATAAAGAAGGCCTTTCTTAATGGATAAGGCCTTCTTTATTTATTTTTATGGATTAACTGTTGTCATATATTCAAATTTGCCATTTTTTACAGTTATAATTACAACACTTTTTACTGCATTTCCATCTTCTCCAATATTTATCTTCCCAGAGACACCATAGAAATTCTTTGTAGATGCTAAAGCATTTCTTATTTTTGTCCCATCAGTTGAACCAGCCCTCTTTATAGCATCAAGAAGCACGAAATATGCATCGGCACCAAGTGCGCTAAAGGCATCAGCATCTTTTTTTGTACTTTTTTCATATACTCTTATAAATTTTTTTGCTAATGCGGTTGTTGCAGCTTTTTTATGAAAATGACCAGTAAAGAAGACACCTTCAACTGCTTTTCCTCCGATCTTGATAAGCTCAGGGGCTTGTGCACCATCAGCAGTAAGTATTGCTGCTTTTACCCCCTGTTCTTTTGCCTGTTTTGCCATCAATGCTACTTCTGTATAGTAATTAGGAGCATAAATTATATCTGGCTTACTCTTTAAAACAGAAGATAATTGAGCAGTAATATCTTGGTCTCCTGTGTTGATATGAGTTTTTGAAACAATTTTCCCACCGAGTTTTTTAAATTCCTTCTCAAAGAAGTTTGAAAGCCCTACACAATAATCTTGAGCAATATCAGTAATAAGGGCTGCCTTTTTTGCTTTTAAGTTATTTATTGCAAATTTAGCAGCTACTTTTCCTTGGAAAGGATCAATAAAACATACTCTAAATACATATTTTTTGTTTTGTGTTACAAGAGGATTGGTGGCAGTTGGAGAAACCATGGGGATTTTTGCTTTTTCTGCTATTGGGCCTCCTGCTAATGTATTACCACTAATAGCCTCGCCTATTATAGCAACAACCTTTTCTTTTTGGATTAAACGGCTAACAGCATTTGCTGCTTCGATTTTATCAGACTTTGTATCAACTAAAACAAGCTTGACATCTTTCCCTAACACCTTTGGCATAATCTTATTAGCAATTTGGATACCAGACCATTCCATTTGTCCATAGGCAGCAACAGCCCCTGTCATAGGAAGATAAACACCAATCTTTATTGTATTATTAGCAAATAAAATGGTTGAAGAAAAAATCAGACTAAAACAAAACAAAATCGCAACTAATTTCTTCATAACATACCTCCTTTTGGTTTAGTGGATTATACATCACTTTTTTTATGGATAAATTTATTTTTAATTAACCTTTGAATATAGATTTGTCAAGATTTAAATTAAAAGCAAAAAATATGGAATTTTAATTAAAATTTTTACTTTTATTTTTTAAGATTTGATAAAGTTTTTTTAGCTATGGTTTCTTTTTTGACACTGTTTGTTTTTTTTGATAAAATAATTTTAAAGAAATGAATAAGAAAATAATAAAAGATTTCTTTTTTTCAATAAATAAAGGTTAGGGGATGTCTTGAAAGATACGATTAAACAAAAAATAATAACTTTTATTAAACAAGATGAGAAAATAAAAAATTTCAAAACTCCCGAACCTGTTATAGAAAGTTTTGCTCGATTTGTTATCGATGAACTATTTTATCCATATGTTGATCAACTTATTACTAAGGTAGATGGTATTATTGAAATTAATCCTACTTTAACTGAAAGGGAAATATTAGAAAAGGCTACCTTAAATATTGTGGATTTTTTGAATGCGAGCGCTGCTTCTATTCGGATATTTGACCCAGAAAAAAGGATGCTGATTTCTTATGGGTCATGCAACCGTACTGAGTCGGTAAGAGAAGCCGCAATTCCTTATGATAACACTATTGCTGGTGATGCTATAAAGAAGAATGAAACCATTCTTGTCAGTGATATTAATAGAGAAAAAAGATATATCGCTAAAGAGAAGGCCTTTTTGAATGGAATAAATTCTATGATGGCTATACCTTTTACAATACCAAAATTTTCTCCAGGAGAAAAGGATACTCAAGGTGTAATCCAGATTTATTATAAGGAGAAGAATAAAATATTTTCTTTGCTTGAACTTCGCACTGCTGAAATGATGACTCGAAGAGTAGGATTTGTTATTGCACGGAAAAGGATCATCGGACTGCAAAGACAAAATGAAACAAAAGAAAGGATTACCAAAGTTCTCTTTGATAAACTTGCTCATAGAGAAACAATAAAGATGAGGGATGTTTCCAAGCTGATCATTCCTGAATTGGCTAA
>JAFDIG010000295.1 GCA_019308145.1 Deltaproteobacteria bacterium
TTTTTATCTTTATATGATACCACCAACCTATTTGGATAACGTTTTAGTATATTTGTACAAAAAGAACGCTGTAATATATTATGTACCCCACACCAGTAGTTATAGTGGAAAAATACTCCACCTTTATATTTATGAAAATAATATCTCATCCTTTGAGGATCATAGGTGGCTGTAGAAGCTTGAGCTGCATTTTTTCCCCATATAAGAAACATATTTGGATTATGTGTTAATATTATAGAGTTTTTTGGAATAAGCTTTGCCATCTTTTTTGCAAAATAAACATCTGATCTTGCAGCCCATGCTTCTTGAGTTGTTGCTCTTATGTTTGGGAGAAAGTATATAAGGAAATAAAGGAATAGGCCAGCTATTATAATAATGGAATACTTTTTTGTAATAAATATAGATAAAAGTTTGCTGATCTTTTTTGCCCCAAAACCTGCTAAAAGGGCAATAGGCATATAAGTTAATAATGAGTATCTTACATCTGCACCATAATGATAACTTCCTGCATAGAAAAAGAGAAATATAAAGAAAAATGATGAAAACCATAATAAACAGATAAGGCTTTCTTTCCATTTTTTAAAGCTTATTACACCAATAACTGCAATTAAAGTAACAATCGCAGGAAATTCAATATTTTTTATATAAAAAGGAGCATTTATATGATAGTTTTGTTTTAAGTATTTTAATGCAAATTTCGCACCTTGGGCGCCCCAGTTTTCAGTCCGAACCGCAAAAAGATGCAAAAGAAAAGGAAATATCAAAATAAGGAAAATGGAAAAGATTAGATATCTGTCTGGTTTTAAAAGCTCATCTTTCATGAAAAGAAGAAATATAGCTATAACAGTAAAAAGTATAAGAGGGGATTCAGTTCTAAACTGTATTGCAAATGCCCAGGTAGCAAAAGATAAGAGAAGCATTTTAGTTTTATTGGTTTTATAATAGATAAGAGGAAAAAGAATGGATAGTCCACAAAAAAGTGATGCTGATGGCTCAACAGCAACGGTAGAAAACCATAAATGATTTTGAGGTATAATAATATAAGATAAGGCAGCAAAAAGAGCAGCCTCTTCTGTTTCAAAAAGGATAAATCCAAGCAAAAAAACCACAATAATTGAGATACCCATAAAAAGATTGTTAACAATATGCCCCCAAAGATCTTTTACTCCAAATAATCGGTAAACAATGCTTAATATATAAGGCCAACCATTGGGTTGCTTATTATATTCAAGACGATAGCAACGGTAAACCCCATATAGATTTTCACCTTCATTACACATACCTGCTTTATGAATAAAAGCGATGTTTTGACCAATATTCATATAAATATGTTCATCATAATATATCCTGTTTGTTCTTGGAGCAATAAAAGAGGTAACAGAAGTACCAAGTAGAATAAGAGATGCTAAAAGAATAAGAGATTTTTTGGATACTTTTTTAAATATTCTTATAATAGAAGGAAAACAGATAATAAGAAGAATGATAAAAAGGAAGAATATAACTTCTAAAGATAAAGGGGAGAGCCATTTTAGTTTTTCTCTTAAAAGATTAGGATGTAGATATTTTATTTTAAATAGGCCATACCATAAAAGAGTAATAACAATTATAATAGCAGGAATAAAAGGGAAATATTTCCTTAATTTCAATTTTTTTATCCTTCCACAAGATAATTTTCTATAACAAGAGCATCAAAACCTGTTGTCTCAAAGGTGCGTATGGCATCTAAAGGGGTGCATACAATAGGCTCTCCATGGATATTAAAACTTGTATTTAGTACAACCCCCCTCCCTGTTATCTTTTTAAGTTCCCTCAAAAGTTTACCATATCTGCTTTTATCATCATCTACAATTTGAGGACGGCATGAACCATCTACATTAATTACACCTTTTAGTTCAGCAAGCTTTTCTTTTTTAACCATATACCCCATGGTCATATAAGGAGATTTCTCTCCATTATAGTTTTCAAGCAACTCTAATGCATCTTCTTTAAGCATAGAAGGACAAAAAGGTTGATACCAAACCCTTTTCTTAAGATGTAGATTTAATCTATCTTTAATCTCTTCATTATTAGGAAGTGCAAGGATTGAACGCGCCCCTAACGCCCTTGGGCCTATCTCCATCCTTCCTTGAAACCAGAGTATTATTTCTCCTTTTGCTATACGATTAGCTGTCTCTTTTTCTATATCCTCAATATATCGATATTTTAAATTCTTATTTTTTAGTTCAGATTCTATTTCCTTATCACTAAATTTAGGGCCAAACATAAGGTCCTTGATATCAAACGATGAAATATTATAAAGCTTATGAGCAAGAGCAAACGCTGCTCCTAATGCAAGTCCTCCATCTCCCATATGAGGGAATACAAACCATTTATCAATGTTTTCCATATCCTTTATCAACATATTAACCTTTATGTTTGAGAAAACTCCTCCTGCCATTGCTATATTTGATGTAGCTGTTTTTTTTATCCCATTTTCTACAAGTTTTGTAACAAAAACCTCAAGAGCCCTTTGTGCCATATTAGCAAACTGTTCAGGTGGATAAAGCCATAATATTTTCTTCATTTGATAATACATTGCTATGCTTGAATATCTTGCTTTTAAGTTCACTCCATTTACATCAAAGAAGTTAATTAATGGATTTTTACTATCATCAACAGGATAGGCATAGTTGGCTAAAGCCATAACTTTTCCTTCATCTTCCAATTCTCTCATGTTTAATAGATTTGTTACATGTTCAAAGAATACCCCAAGAGAATCTTTACCAGAGATATAAGAGATTGGTTTGATTTTCCCTTCTTCAAAAAGTGATATTGAACCAGAAAGCCCATCTCCTATACCATCTAAGGTGATTACCAATGCTTTATCAAGTTGAGAGGCAAAAGCACAAGATGTAGCATGGCAGAAATGATGATTAAACAGGTGTAAATTATAGTTAGAAAATCCAAGTTTAAAGAGCTCTTTATTAACTACCTTTCTTGTTATTTT
>JAFDIG010000296.1 GCA_019308145.1 Deltaproteobacteria bacterium
ATAGTTATTGATGGTTACAATCTTCTTCATCAGGTAAAAGAGTATAAATCTAAACTGGAATTAGATTTAGAAAATGCCCGCGATCAATTAGTGCATGATTTGATAATTTATAGATCAAATAAAAAAATAGAAATCATGATTGTTTTTGATGGCATTACAGGGATTTCCGACCCTTATTATCATAGGAATGTAAGTGGCATTAAAATAATCTTTTCTCGAGCGCCAAGAACGGCTGATTCCATTATAATGGAAATCATTAAATCAGAAAAAAGAAAAAAGCGAATAACAGTTGTGACCAATGATAGAGAAATTATTAGCTTTGCTAACTCTCTTGGTGCTCGTTATCTCTCACCGAAAGCTTTTTATCAACGTTTAAAAACTCATTCAAAAGCACCTCAGAGTCAGAATAAATTTGAATATGAAATGACAGCCGAAGAATTGGAGGAGTGGATGAAAATTTTTGGTATTAAGTGATTATGAAATAGCTATTTTTTTATTTAGTTGACCTAAAAAAGAATTTTTGATAAAAATTTTTTATATTTATTTTTTATATTTATAATGTTTAGAGTTTAAAAAGAGGTAAGAAAATGGTACCAGATGATACTCAAAGGATAAGCTATGTCCTTATTTCCGCACTTTTCCCTAATAGAATAAACCCATTATTTAAAGGGACATCTATAATCCTTGGAAGAGATAAATCAGCAGATATCTATCTTCCTTCTAACACTGTTTCAAGAAGACATGCCTCAATTGAATGGAAAGAGGCAGGTTTTTACATTCAGGATCTTGGAAGCATGAATGGTACCCAAGTAAATAATCAATTAATAAACCAGAAATTATTAAGGGATAATGATCTAATTATAATTGGTCCTTTTAACATTCGCTATAAAGAGTTTAAAGGAGATATTAATACAATATTAGAATCAACGGATTTAGAACAAGAAACAACAATGATTGGTATTGATAGCATGAGATCAGCTGTTGAGCTTGCAGGAAAATTCAAGGAGATGCAGCTTTTTGAAATATGTGAATTGATAGAATTCAACAAAAAAGATGGCATTTTAATCATAAAATCCAAAGAACTAAAAGGAAAGATCTACTTTTTATCTGGTGAGATAGCCTGGGCTGAAACAGAGACCGAAGAGGGTGAATCTGCTGTTTTTAAGCTTCTATCTTTAGATGAAGGTGTATTTGAATTTACAAGAGCTGTTCCACCCTTATCAAATCCTCTAAATTTAAGGACATCCAGCATCCTTCTTGATGTTTTACGAATCAGGGATGAAAAAAAACTTACAAAAGAGTAGCCTTATTTTTATAACCCGTTTAGAGGTATCCTAATTTCTTCGCAAACTCATATTTAAATTGTTTTTTCTTGTTTGAAAAATCCTCATATAAAAAACATTTTTAGATGATTTCTATCTTTTTAGCCGCTATATTCTTTATTGCATCTTGAAGGTTGGAAACATTTATAGAATCAATTGGAATAAAAAGTAATTGACAACAATCTTTTTCTATAAAAGAGCTTATTATTATCTCAAAGGTATCGGCTAAATTAAAGTTTATTTTATATATAGAAAAAGGGAATAACGTTAAAGAATTGATCCCAAAACTTTTAATAATTTCTGCTAAATTTGAAAAAAGATTATTTAACAACTCTTTTGTGATCTCCTCTTTTTTGCCAACACCTAAAAAAATGATTTTTGAATTTTTACTTTTTCTGATAAAAGGAATAAGAAGTTTTTCTCCCATTTTCCCTGAAAAGAATCTCTCTTTTTGAGCTTTCCTCAATATATCCTCATTTATAGAGATTAAAGAAGCAAAATTTTCTATATTATCCTTTTCAATAACAGGAAAAACAAAGATATCAGAGGAAAGAAATTCTTTGGAAGAAAAATAAAGTACGATTTCCATTTCTAAATTATGAATTTAAACTAATCTTTCCCTTTTCAATCGCTGTTAATATCTGATCCAGTATCCCATTTATGAATGCACCTGAATCACTTGTACCATATCTTTTTCCTATATCTATTGCTTCATTTATGCTTACCTTTGGAGGTATATCATCCATAAATAAGAGCTCAAATATTGCAATACGTAAAATATTTCTCTCTACCCAATTTATCCTATCAAGTCTCCAATGCTCGCTAAATTTTTCTATGAGCGTATCGATAAACTTCTTATTCTCAATTACACCTTTTACCAGTTTTGTAGAAAAATCTTTAGCAGAATCAATATAATTAAAATTTTCCCAAAAACGGTTTAATCCCTCTTTAAGATCAAGGTTTTGAACCTCTATCTGGTAGAGGATCTGCAAGGCAAATTCCCTTGCGTGACGTCTTAGTTTCATAATTTATTTAATTAGTTCACGCAAAAAAATAAAGCGTGAACTATTTAAGCTAAAATTTTTTGTTAAAGCCCATAGGACTGGGATTTACACACGACCGTGTAAGGATAATTCATGAATTACCCTTACTAAAAAATAATCGTTTAAGGAAGCTCTTTAAAAAGGTTAGCCATCTCAATTGCTGTTATTGCTGCATCATACCCTTTGTTTCCCCCCTTGGTTCCCGCTCTCTCTATCGCATCTTCAAGGTTATCTGTTGTAATAACCCCAAAAGCAACAGGCACCAAATGTTCAAGGGAAATCTGGGCTATACCTTTCGTAACTTCCGTTGCAATATATTCATAATGAGGGGTATCTCCTTTTATAACCGCACCAAGACATATTATAGCATCAAAGTTACCTGATTTTATCAATTTTTTCGCTGTTATCGGAATCTCAAAAGAGCCAGGAACTTTAAATATTTCTATATTTTCTTCATCAGCACCATTTCTTAAAAGCGCATCCATAGCTCCTTCAAGCAATCTATCTGTTATAAAACTATTAAATCTTGAGACAACCATACCAAAACGGAGTCCCTTTGCATCTATCTTTCCTTCTTTTATTCTTTTCATTTTTACACCTTTTTTAGGATATGACC
>JAFDIG010000297.1 GCA_019308145.1 Deltaproteobacteria bacterium
TATAATCTATATGATATAGACATAAGCAAAGGAGTGCTTGATATAATAAAAGGGATGGGAATTAAGGTAATACCAGGAGATAAACTTGATATAAACAATTTTGATAAAAAATTTAAAGCATTGCATAAAGAGATATATTGGTCAACAGGATGGGAGATTGTTAGAGGTGCACTCTATTTTTTAGAGGAATCTGATATGGATGGTGTTATATTTATAACATCATTTAAATGTGGAGTAGATGCAATTGTAATGGAGTTTATAAAGCATCAATTCAAAAAACTAAAGGGGAAGATCCCTCTTCTTGTTTTATCCTTTGATGAACATACTTCGCGCGATGGTGTGATTACAAGGCTTGAAGCCTTTTATGAATTGATTACTACAAAAAAGAAAAATTCATTAAATTATAATTAAATATCTTATAGCTCCTTTTTAGATGATGTTTATTATAGAATTTTTATTTATATAATAAGGTGATCTTCATGCTTTTGGGTATAGATGTTGGCTCAATAACAACTAAAATAGTTGCAATGGATGATAAAGGAGATGAACTTATTGCCTCATTTGTAACCCGTAACGAAGGGAAGCCAATAGAGGCGATAAGAAGGAGCTTAAATGCAATCGAAAAAGAGATAGGTAATGGTTCATACATTACAGGTGTTGGAGCAACAGGTTCGGCTCGTTTTTTAGCAGCCCATCTATTAGGAGCAGATATTGTAAAAAATGAGATCACTTGTCATGCTCTTGCTGTCATAGATTTTTTACCTTCTGCACGCACAGTAATTGAGATTGGTGGTCAAGATTCAAAGATTATTATACTTAGAAATCAGGTTGTAGTAGACTTTGCTATGAATACTGTATGTGCTGCTGGAACTGGTTCATTTTTAGATCACCAAGCAGAGAGATTAGGATTAACAATTGATGAGTTTTCTAATCTTTCTTTAAAATCAAAAAGGCCGGTGAGAATTGCAGGAAGATGTACTGTTTTTGCTGAAACCGATATGATCCATAAACAGCAGGTTGGTAATAGTATTGAAGATATTATTGCTGGTCTTTGTCATGCTTTGGCATCTAATTATCTAAATAATGTTGGAAGAGGAAAAGAAATACTTGATCCTGTGGTTTTTCAAGGGGGTGTTGCAGCAAATCCAGGTATAAAAAAGGCACTTGAGAGAGAGCTTAAAACATCAATTATTGTTCCTCCTCACTTTCAACTTATGGGGGCTATTGGCGCGGCAAAGCTTCTAAGAAATAAGAGGGATAAAAAGAGCTCTTTTAAAGGATTTGATATAGCAAAAAAAGAGATTTATACCCGTGCTTTTGAATGTGATGGTTGTGGAAATCAGTGTGAGGTTATTGTTCTTCTTGTTCAGGGTGAGTTAAAAGCTTGTTGGGGTGATCAATGCCAGCGATACAGTAGTAATAAAAAGGAGCTATTCATAAGATGGGAGAAAGAACAATCTCAAATATGAATTTTAACAAGATACGCTTTTTAAATCATTTTTTTTATATATTTCTTTTTAGGCTCGCCTCTTTAATTATCCCGAGAAGAATTCAGCCATGCTTTACCAAGCCTATTGGCTGGTTATTTTATAAGATCATGAAAAGAAGTCGTGATAATATTATAAAAAATATGGAGATAATAGGGGTTGAAAAGAAAGATTTAAAAAGAAAAGCAATTAAGACCTTCCAAAATTATGGGCAATACTTACTTGATTACATGGTAATGGATAGAATAAACAAAAAGAACATCCATAAATACTTGAGCAAAGAGATTGGGAGAGAAAATATCATAAATGTCTTAAAAAAAGGAAAAGGAGCAATATGTTTATCTATACATTTAGGAAATTGGGAATTAGGAGGCCTTGTGCTTGCTTTTCAGGGTGTGTCACTAAATGTATTGAGTTTAAGAGAAGAAAATAATAAAATAAATAAATTTAGAGAAAAAATAAGAGAAAAGAATGGGATTAAGGTTATCTATGTAGAACCTGAAAAGGATATGCTCACAGCTATTATAGAGATAAAAAAATTGCTTAGTATGAATCAAATCATTGCTATGTTGGGGGATCGTCCTACAGGTTCTCAACTTATTAATATTCCTTTTTTTGGGAAAGAATGTGCTTTTCCTGCCGGGGCTGCCTATCTATCCTATGTAACAGGTGCTCCTATTTTACCCGTTTTTGTACTTTTAGATAAGGATAACCGTTATAAAGCAATTATGGAAAAACCGATAAATATATCCAATAAAACGGATGAGAAGGAAAAAAATATAAGAGAGGGAATGGAGAAAATAGTGAAAATTTTTGAAAAATATATTGCTCAATACCCAGAACAATGGTATAACTTCTTTCCTTATTTTGAAAAGGTAGATTAATTAACAAAATAAAGAATGATTTTGAATTTCCTTTAAATTAAAGTGGGGGAGGACTTAATGGTTGAAATAGATGATGCTTTTTTAAAAGAGGTAAAGCAGTTGATCATTAATAGATTAAAATTGGAGGATATAACACCAGAAGAAATAGAAGATGATGCTCCTCTATTTGGGGAAGGACTGGGTTTGGACTCAATAGATGCCCTTGAACTTGTTGTGGCTTTAGAGCAAAATTATAATGTTTCTATTCCTGACGCAGAGGTTGGGAGAAAGGTTTTTAGGTCTGTAAAAACGATTGCACAATATATAAAAGAAAATCAGCCAAAATAACGTTTTCCTTTAATCTGTTTTCTTAAAAACTATACCTATTGCTTTTCTTCTGTGTTTAAGGCAACAATGATCGAAGTTTTTATTTAGTTTAATTAATCCGTATAAGAAAAAAAGGATTAATTAAGTTTAGACTGATGAAGTCAGTCTAAAATAAAAGGAAAAATTCCTTATTTTATGATTTAAATTATCATTCATAAGGTGGCATTTTATATGCCACCAAAAAGTTTTATTGAGTAGGTATAAAATCTGATTCT
>JAFDIG010000298.1 GCA_019308145.1 Deltaproteobacteria bacterium
GATCATATTGAGAATACATTTTCCCTTATCATTTAGTTTAAGAAGTTCATCGATTGGGATACCGCCATATTTAGCTACCTCTTCTCGTGGAATATCCGCTTTTATCTTTGGGGTAGAAAGGATACCTGTATCCATCAAAATTACCTTACATCCCTTTGATTCGATCACCTTCTTTAAAAAACTCGCTTCTTCCCCCTTTGTATCCAAGGTAGCAATTAATAATATAGTCGTTTTTGATTCCTTTGAATTTTCCATTGTTTTATTCTACTCTTAATACAATTCTTGCTAAATTTTCTCCTTTTTTGACTTCCTCCAACCCTTTATTTGCATCCTTTAATGGAATTATATTGGATACTATGGGTTTTATCTTTCCTTGCTCAACAAAACTTATTACTTCTAAAAGTTCCTGCTTTGTACTAACCCTTGATCCTTTTATTGTCCATTCATTTAAATGCATATCCATTGGATTTATATAAATAGGTTTATTCGGGTCATATCCCATGATAATAAGAGTGCCTCCCCTTTTTAACGAATCAAGAGCCCACTTAAAGCTATCAGGAGTGCCAACCCCTTCTATAATTACATCTATTCCCTTCCCTTCAGTCCAATCACGGATCATTTTTTTGGGGTCTTCTTTTAAAGGGTTTATTAGAAGTTCTGCACCATATCTCTTTGCCACCTCTAATGCTTCATCTCTTATATCTGCAGCTATTACCCTTGAACCCATCATAAAAGCAATTTGAATAGCATGTATACCTAAACCTCCTATGCCTATCACAAGAACATTCTGATCTGCCTTTAGATCTGCCATCTGCTTTAAAGCATGATATGGAGTTGCTACTGCATCAGGTAGTATTGCCATCTCCTCAAAAGAGATCTCTTTATTAAAAGGACAAAAGTTATAGGCAGGTACTTTTACATATTGAGCATAACCACCTGGCAGCTCAAAACCGAGCCTTTTTATTGAATAACATATATTTTCCCTTGCATTCCTGCACATTTCACAATCTCTACAAGGTATATAAAAATAGACTATTCCTTTATCTCCCACCTTTATATCTTTTACTTTATCTCCTATCTCAACCACTTTCCCTGCTATCTCATGACCTAAAATATGAGGTAGGTTAATAACTGGTATCAGTCCTGAAATGATTTTAACATCCGTATAACAGATCCCACATGCTTTTACCTTAAGAAGCAACTCATCAGCTTCAAGTTTTGGAGGCTCAACCTCCTCAAAAATCATATCTTTATTAAATTCATAAAGGACCATTGCCTTCAATTTATTCAATCCTACCCTTTTAAAAATTGGTGATGAAGCTCTTTTTCAAGAAAATCTTTATAATTGATCATAAAAAAGAAAAAAGTAAAGATTGAAAGAGAAAGAATAAGAATAAAACCTACATTTAATCCCAAATGTTGAGAAATTAACGCAGTTAAATAGGTTATTGTCATTCCCCCTAACCCCCCACACATTGCTAAAATACCCATGACTGTTCCTGTCATTTCAGAAAAAAAGAGGCTTATTAAAGCCAAAAGGGAGGGAAATATTCCTGAACAAGCCAATCCAGTAAATGCAAAGATTATTCCTGAACAAAAACCTTTTGTCATCCATCCTATAACCAATAAAATAGATAAAAAAAAGAGTAAAAACATTAAGATCTTACTATTAGATACCTTTAAAGCAACTGCGCTACTGATGAGACGTCCAATAGCTAATAAGATAAAAAAAGAAGAAAGTACTATGCTTGATGACGCTATACTAAAGCCTCTTGCTTCCTTCAAAAAAGTAACTATCATAAACATAATAGCAAACTGAATTCCTATTGATAAAAAATTAATCAATATAAGAAATAAAAAATCTTTTTCCTTTATTAAGCCTCTTATTTCAGAAACCTTTATTTTTAAATCCTGACTTCTCTTAGCTATCCTTGTAAAAATAAAAAAGAGAAAAATAAAAAGGGCGACTCCCCCTAATGCCCTATATCCATTTTGCCAACTATATTTTAATGATATGATATATCCCATAAACAAAGGACCAAGAAAAGATCCAATAGCAAAAAATATATGGAGAAGATTTAAGATTGCCCCTCTCTTTTGTGGGAATAATTCAACTACTAATGCATTAGAACCACTTAAAATCAAACCAGAACCGATTCCCATCACTCCTAAGATAAACAGATTAAAATAGAAAATATTGTTTATACCAAGGAAAAATCCACCTAAAGCCAAAAAAAAAGAACCTATCATCAAGACTTTATCTTTGCTAAAGATATCAGAAAGAATCCCTCCTAAAAAACAAGTCAAAGCAAAACCAAGTTGAACAGTAGCTGTCATAAGACCTGCATCTTTTATATTAATTTTAAAAAATGAACGCATTGAAGGCAGACTTGTCCCCACAAAGGCAAAAAAAAGTCCCATCAAACCTAAGGCAACAAAAGTAACACCTGTTATTAAGAATCGATTATTGATCATCTTTTTCTACTACTTTATAACCCGCTTTTTGAAGCGAAGGTTTTGTGTATATAAAAAGCATCTCAAAAGGTTCATCAAAAGGGTTATATGCCCAATGAACCTCACCTTTTGGCACCCAAAGAGTATCAGCTTTTGAAACTTCAAACTCCTCTTTACCAACTCCACATATCCCTTTACCAGAAAGGATATACATTATCTCTTCTGAATACTCATGAATATGTTTTCTATGAAAAGAAGTATGAGGTGCAAATTTACAGTATGCAAAGGTAATATCTTTTGCACCAACCGTATCTTCATCGACAATAACAATTCTTAATGCATCTTCCAGGTCATGAATTGGTTCAACTCTTCCGTCTGTTAGTTTTAATAGATATTTATCTTGATATTCCATAAATTTGTCCTTATTCAATATTTGGTTTAACAGCTACCTTTATAGCCCCGCCTATCCTCTGAACAAAAGTCCTAAA
>JAFDIG010000299.1 GCA_019308145.1 Deltaproteobacteria bacterium
CTTCTTCTTCTATGATTTCCCATGATAAACGATATCCTTTAAGTTTAGGGAAAAAGGGAAAAGCTTTTTTAATTTTCTTTTTTATTTTTTCTATTAAAAGGAAAGGATGTTGTTTGAAATTAAAAAAAGTAGTTAATATAGTTAAATTATTCGAAGTATTGTTATCTATAATAGATCCTAAAGAACCAAGTTCATCTAAAATATAGCTTAGATAATCAGAAGCATCTGATGAGACAATGAATTTTATTTTTACCCACTTTTTTTCTTTAGTGGGCTTCACCCCAATTTCTCCCTATATTGACATCAACCTTTAGTTCAACCACAGTAGGGTAAACATGCTCCATCTCATCCTTTATTAGAGATTTTAATCTTTCAACCTCTGACTCTGGGACTTCAAAGACCAGCTCATCATGGACTTGAAGGATCATGCGGCTTTTTAATTTTTCGTCATCTATCCTTTTTTGGATGTTGAGCATGGCCTTTTTTATAAAATCTGCCGCTGTTCCTTGTATAGGAGTATTTATTGCGGTTCGGCGTGCAAATTCCCTTTGTTGTTTATTTGTGCTTTTTATTTCAGGGATCATTCTTCTTCTGCCAAGAAGTGTTTCAACATATCCTTTTTCTTCTGCATCTTTTGTTATTTTTTCAATATAGCGAGAAACACCTGGATATCTTGATAGATAGGCATCTATATATTCCTGTGCAACTGAACGATCAATTGAAAGTTGTGAAGCAAGCCCAAAAGCACCCATGCCATATATAATCCCAAAGTTTATTGTTTTTGCCTGTCTTCTCATCTCTTCAGTAACATCCTCTGGTTTGACTCCAAAAATCTCGCAAGCAGTACGATTATGGATATCCTCACCTCTTTTAAATGCAGAGATTAGATTTTCATCACCGCTTATATGAGCTAAAACCCTTAACTCTATCTGAGAATAATCGGCTGAAAGAAGAATATAACCATCTTCAGGGATAAAGCAACGCCTTATCCTTTTGCCTTCTTCACTTCGTATTGGAATATTTTGAAGATTAGGATTGCTTGAAGAAAGTCTTCCTGTTGCTGTGACTGTTTGATTATATGAGGTGTGAATTCTACCTGTTTCAGGATGAATAAGCTTTAAAAGTGCATCAACATAGGTAGATTTAAGTTTCATCAGTTCACGGTATTTTAGAATTGTCTCTGGTAAAGGATGTTCCTGCGCAAGTTGAGTCAGTACTGCTTCATTAGTAGAATATCCTGTTTTACCTTTTTTAATTACAGGTAGCTTTAGCTTTTCAAAAAGCACAACTGATAGTTGTTTTGGTGAATTTATATTAAAAGGTTCTCCTGCCATTTTATAGATCTCTTTTTCCATTTCTCTCATTCTTTGTTCAAATTCTTTTGAAAGTTCGGTTAGTTTAGCTTTATCTACCTTTACTCCATTCATCTCCATCTTTGCTAAAACAACAACAAGGGGCATCTCAAGCTCTTTAAAAAGTTTCATTAAACCCTGTTTTTCTAATTCAGGGAAAAACCTTTTTGCTAAAATAAAAGTAACTTCAGAATCCTCACATGAATAATCCTTTGCCTTTTCTACATCTACCTTATCAAATGTTACTTCTTTTTTTCCTGTTCCAGCCAGCTCTTTATAGGTTATCTTTTGTAAGTTAAGCTCCTCACGTGCAAGAGCATCTAAACTATGGCTGGGTTTAAGAGGGTTTAATAGGTATGAAGCGACCATAGTATCCCCATCAATTCCTCTCAAGCTGATCCCAGCACGAGCGAGCACTATAAGATCATATTTTATATTATGCCCTATCTTAAGATATCTAAAATCCTCAAGAATAGGTTTTAATTTGGCCATAAAAGTATCAAAAGGAATTTGATTAGGGACGCCCTTGTAAGAATGAGCTAAAGGAATATAGAATGCTTCTCCTTCACGCATACAGAATGATATTCCAACTAACTTCGCTCTCATGGCATCTTTTGATGTTGTTTCAGTATCAAAAACAAAGCGACGTGAAGAGATAAGAGAGGAGACAAAGGAATCAAGTTCTTTTTCTTTTGTAATAATTTTATAATTTCTTTTAATCTTTTTTTCCTTTTGTTCTTCTGTAAGTATTTCCTTGAGAAGAGCGGAAAATTCCAGTTCATGGTAAAGTTTTATAATCTCTTCTTTTTTTATTTTCCCTATCTTGAATTTTTCCTCAGAAAAATCGATCGGTACATTTTTATCTATAGTAACAAGAGTTCTGGATAAAAGCGCCTGTTCTTTATTTTTAAGTAGCTTTTCTTTAAGACTTTTTCCCTTTATTTCATCAAGATGGTTATAGATATTTTCAATATTACTAAATTGATTGATCAACTTTACCGCTGTTTTTAATCCTATTCCTGGCACACCTGGAACATTATCTGAAGTGTCTCCTGCTAAACCCATTACCTCTATCACTTTAGAAGGTTGAACACCAAATTTATCTTTTATATTGTTAATATCTGTTATCTCATCTCTCATTGTATCAATTATTGATATCCTATCATTTATAAGCTGGTTCATATCCTTATCACCAGAAACAATAACAACATAAAAGCCAGCCTCATACGCTTTGTTAGCAAGTGTTCCTATAATATCATCTGCTTCATAACCCTCTATTTCAATAATAGGGATACCAAAAGCTTGAACAATCTCTTTGATATAAGGAACTTGAGGGATAAGTTCTTCTGGCATTGTAGGGCGATTTGCTTTATATTCCTCAAAAATTTTATGTCTGAAGGTAGGACCTTTTGCATCAAAAGCAATGGCAATATAGATTGGAGAGAAATCCTTAAGAAGTTTCATTATCATCCTTGTAAAACCATAAACAGCCCCTGTTGGTAAGCCTTTTGATGTGGAAAGAGCCCTTACAGCATAAAATGCCCTATAAATATATGAGCTACCATCTATTAGATAGATGATTTTT
>JAFDIG010000300.1 GCA_019308145.1 Deltaproteobacteria bacterium
GTGTCTATCAAGACAATTGTAAGCAACATTTAACTTTCCTCCAATAAACCATTGTATCTTGGCATTTGGAAAATCATGTTCCTGAACCTTATCCCATTTTTTAAACCACTCCACGAACTCTTCTGCTGCATCAGCCCAAAATTTATCTGGATTTTCTATAGATTCTTTATACATGGATTGATATTGTTCCATGTTTTTGATGTAACCATGTTTTGAATAGTATTCCAGATGAGCAGTGAACTTTCTTTTTTCTAAAGGTAATTGTTCTTCCGACATCTCAAACCTCCTCTTTTTGATTAAAGATTTTTTTAATTAATTCTTTTCTGTTACTTTTTTCACGTGATAAATATCACAAGCTACATAAATTGTCAATACCTTTTTAAATTAATTTTTATTTTTATAAGATTATCTTTTTTGATCCATTTTTATCTTTTGGTAATAAGAATGAGAGGTATATAGAGCTGATAATGGATTATGGCCTGTAACCCTATCCTTTGCTGCTAAAACAGTGCAAAACGCTTTCGATTTTTTTAAAAATAGAGCATCATGGCCTACACAGAGTCCTAATAGGATATTTAGCTCTGTTTCTGTTTGGTTAAGTATTTCTGCTTGTAAAATCGGATTGCACATAGTTTCAAATTTTCCTATTTCTATCTTTTCTTCTTCTTTTATTCCTATAAATTCCTTAGGAATCTTCCCTGCTTTGCAGCAGACTGATGCGACTTCAAATCCATGTATTTCAAGGATTTCAGTTAGCATTCCTGCTTCTTTTTGTAATCCAATGCAAAATGCGATTCCTAATCGCTTGAAATGCATCTTTTTGGCAAATTCTATTGTTTCCATTAATCTTGGCTTTATTGGATAAGGGATATAATTCTCTGTTTCTCTGTCTCCATAACCTTCTGCCTCTTGGATAGTAGCCTGCCTAAAAAATTCTTGTATTTCAGGAACCTTGTATTCTGCTTTAACCTTTGGCACTAAATCTGAAAACAAGATTGTAGGACAAAAGGTAGGCCCTCTTCCATTTTCTGCATTACAAATTTTATCTTTTGAGGGGATTTTACATTTTGCACACCGAGGTAATCTCATTTTTTTTTGTTTCCTCCTAATAAGAATTTTTTACAAAGAGAGTTTTCTCTTGACATCATTTATTTTTAAAACTATTTTTATTGAAAGATAATGTCAAATAAATTTTTTTAAAAGGAGGTTATTATGAAGCGAGGATTTTTTTTACCTTTAATGGTTATATTAAGTTTGGTCTTAATAGGCACTCCGCTTTTTGCAGGAACTTTTCCATCAAAGCCAATCCAGATAGTTGTTCCATATTCAGCAGGGGGTGGAACTGATTTGCAGGCAAGGGCATTAGCAGCAGTAGGACATAAATATTTTGGCCAGCCTGTTGTGGTTGTTTGTAAACCAGGTGCTGGTGGTACTGTAGGTACTAATTATGTTGTTCGCTCAAGAAAGGATGGATATACCTTGCTCTATGCTGTTCCTGCTGTTATTGTTATTGCTCCTTATATGATGGATGTTCCTTATAAATTTGATGATCTTATACCTGTAATCAGAATTAATGATGCTCCAAGGATATTAGCAGTTGGGAAGAAAACACCTTGGAAGACCCTTGATGAATTCATTGCTTATGCAAAAAAGAATCCAGGGAAAATAAAATTTGGAAGTGCTGGACCTGGAACTACCACACATATAGCAATGGAAGGTTTTGCTTATCAGGCAGGGATAAAGCTGACTCATGTTCCTTTTAAAGGATGTGCAAAGGCAATAGCGGCAGTGCTTGGAGGTCATGTTGATTGTTTTGGAGGTATACCATCAGAAACTTATCAATATTTTAAGGCAGGCAGTATGAGGCCTTTGGCTGTCTTCTCTAAAAAGAGACTTCCAGATTTGCCTAATGTTCCTACTTTATTAGAAAAAGGTATTAATTTTACTGATAGTTCAACCAGAGCAATCTTTGCACCAAAGGGGACACCTGAAAACATTATAAAGGTTCTGCATGATGGATTTAAAAAATGTATTGAGGATAAAACATTTAAAGCAATGTTTAAAAAGTTGAATGAGCCAGTTGCCTATATGGATGGAAAATCTTTTCAAAAAATTCTTCTTGAACAAAAAGAACTTTATGGGAAAGTCTTAAAGGCTGTTGGGTTGAGCAAAAAGTAAGGTTTAAAATGAGGAGAGGAAGGCCCTCTCCTCTTCACATAATAAATAATATATAATAAAAAGATATGGCAGAGGGTAAAAAGAAAATCTTAAACAGAGATCAGAAAAGTGGTATTTTTATATTTATTTTTAGTATATTTTTATATTTTTATCTTATCCCAAATGAGGTAAAAGGAAAAGCAACCGGGGGAATGAAGCCATCTTTTATTCCAGATCTTCTTGCTATTATTTTAGCCTTTTTAAGTCTGTTATTAATATTTGAACCTTTTATAAGAAGCTTAAAAACCAAAGAAAAAATTTTTATTAATGAACAACCTATTAAAATCCCATCAAGAACTATTGTTGTATCAGCTATTTTTTTTGCTTATATTTTTATTACTCCTTTTCTTGGTTATCTTTTAAGTTCTTTTTTGATCTTAGCTATTCTATTATTTTATTTTGGGAATAGGAAATGGTATATAGTTATTCCCTTGATTTTTGTTTTTCCTTTAATGCTTTACTGGTTTTTTGCAAAAGTGATGTTAGTTCTTTTGCCTCAAGGAAGGATTTTTTACTAATGAATAAGGTGGTATAGATGTTAGAACAGTTTCTGGTTGGTATATCCTTAATGTTGACATTTAAAAATATATTTTTTGCCTTACTTGGAATTACTGTAGGGATTATTATTGGTGCTATTCCTGGAATGACTGCAACCATGGCTACAGCACTTTTGGTGCCTCTTACATTTGGAATGCAACCAATCCCTGCTATTGC
>JAFDIG010000301.1 GCA_019308145.1 Deltaproteobacteria bacterium
ATCACTTCATATAAGCCTAATCTTTTAAATTCTGGCATGAGATCTTTATCTCGTATAATATCTTTTACCCTTGATTGAAACCAGAAATCTATTTTTAACCCACTTTTTCCAAGGAATTCTAAAAACTCCTCTACTCTTTTTCTGTTCCAGTTAAAGCTATTTTCATTTATAATAAAAAGGCTTTTATTATATCTCTTATTTAAGAATTTGATTTCTTCCACAACTGCCTGACCAGATCTACCTCGCCAGTGGCCATCCCAGAAAGCAGTTTCTGAACAATAAGCACATCTATCCCCACAACCTCTTGATGTAGAGATGCCAAAAGCTCGTTTTCCCATCCCATGCCAGTAATATGCTTCTGCATCCATATTTATAAGATGATAGGAAGGCATTGGTAAGGTATCAAGATCCTCTATCAACTTTCTTGCATGGTTTAAGTTAAATTTTCCTTCCTTTATATAAGCAATTCCAGGTATTTCAAAAACAGAAATTCTGTCTCCTTCAGTTAAGAGTTTGGCGATTTCAATGAAGGTAAGTTCACCTTCTCCCATAACAATAAGATCTGGTTTTCCTTTGGTTTTAAGAACCTCTTTAGCCATCATTGTAGCATGTGTTCCACCTAATATTATAAAAGAAGAAGGTAAAAGTTCTCTTACTATCTCTGCTGTTTTAATTGCTTCAGGAGACATGCAAGTAGACTGGCATGTTATTCCAACAAGATCAGGTTTTTCTTCTTTAAGTTGCTTGATAAGATCACCCCACGGATGATTGAAGGTGGTGGCATCACATATTTTCACATCATATCCTTTTAAATTAAGTAAACTAGCAATAGAAAGGAGGCCAAAAGAAGGGGCCCACATCCTTAAGCCAGGGAAAAGGTGGTGTGGAGGATCAATAAGGAATATTTTCATTCTGATTTTTATCTTAAGTTAATAAGTATTTATTTAATAATCAATTATTGTTTACTTTTTTTTAAGTCAACCTCTGGTAATAACACATCTAAATCTGTCTTACGTTGAACAACCGTTCCATTTTTTAATTCAACAGTTTGAGTTGGAAATGCAAATTCAAGTTGTAATTCACTAAAGAGGTTTTGTATCTCTCCTAATACCTCGCTTCCATAATAAAGGGATCTTGGCCAATTTGGGAGATGAGCTTGAAACCATACACGTACGACTTTGGAATATTTATCCAGCCGATCAAGATAGATCCATGTCATATCAGGGTTTACCTCTGGTTTTGAGAGTATCAAATCTTTCAATTTTTCTATTAAAGTTTTGATCTTTTGTGGCGTTGTATCATAAGGCAAATCCAAATCCCATTTATAGATGAATTTAGTTCTACCAAAATAATTTTTTACTGGATTTTTTACAAACTCTGCATTTGGGATTGATACAGTGGTCATATCTGAAAATAGCTCTAAATATGTCCTAAAAAAACCTATTTTTTTTACTGTTCCAGCCCATTCCTTAAATACTATGAAGTGGCCTTCATCAAAAAGCCCTGTACCAAAGATGTAAAGTCTGCCTACTATATTGGTAAGAGGCTCTTTTACTGCGACAACCAGCGCAATGCCACCAATACCAAGGGATGTCCATATAGCTTTGAGGTTTAGTCCTAAATTGGATAATAATGTAAGAAGGAAAATCACCATTAATACAGTTAATGTGATCTCTCTTACTTGTTTTTTTAGCTGCTTTATTCTTTGTGTCTGTTCCCGTAAGGTTTCAGGGTGTTTCTGCTTGATTTTTTTTAAATATTCATCTCCAACAACATCTATCAGTTCCTGGAAAAAACGTGTTGTCATAACAAAAAGGATTACAAATATAGTGGTAATAAGTGCTTTATTTAACCAAAGGGTAAGTTTTGGATTTAACTTAAGGTTTTCCTTTGCAAAATAAAAGCCTATTACCATAAAAAGGTATACTAAAGGTTGTAAGAGGTTTTTTACTATTATATCATCTAATTTTGTGGCTGTTTTTTTTGTCAAGCGGGCAGCATATGTTTTAAGGAATTTATTAACTACTTTTCCTATAATCAAAACACCAATAAATATTCCGAGAGAGATAAGGTATTGTTTTATTGGATTGCCTAAAAATATGTGATTAAAAAAATTTAGATCCATAACTTTTCCTTATATATTTAAAGTAGATTTAAATCTTTATATATTATAACAAGTATCATCCAAAATCAATAATAAAAGTTTATTAGAGTTTTTACTAAAATTTTTTAAATAAAAGGAATTGAAAAAATTGGTTGATGTTTAGATCTTATAGTTTTAATAAGATGGGCAATTCTTTTTTAAAAGGAAGAGTCTGCTCATTTTTGAGAGATGACCTTGAAAATTTATAAGTATAATATAAAATTTTACCATGAAAAATTGTTGCATAATTTTATTTTTTTATTAATAATTTGAAACACTTTTTAAAATAATATTTTTGGGGGTATTTATGGTAGATATGCTTATTATTGGTGAAAGGATAAATTCTTCAAGAAAATCTATTAAGGAAGCCATAGAACAAAAGAACAAGGCTTTTATTGAGCAGGAGGCAAAATCACAAACTTTAGCTGGTGCTCACTATATTGATGTCAACGCTGGTAGCTTTATTGGGGATGAGGAAGAAAAGTTGAAATGGCTAATAGAAGTTGTTCAGGGGGCAACGAATCTCCCAATTTGTATTGACAGCCCAGATCCAAAGGTTATTAAAGCTGTTCTTCCATTAGTAGATAAAAAGCCTATGATTAATTCAATCACCCTTGAGTCTTCACGTTTAGAGGGTATTCTCCCTTTAGTTGTTGAATATAAAGCTAAAGTAATAGCTCTTTGTCAAACAGAAGGTGCTGCAGCAGATACAGTTGACTCCAAGGTAGATTTAGCAGGCAAATTGGTTGAAAAAGTTAAAAGTGCTAATATTCCAATTGATGA
>JAFDIG010000302.1 GCA_019308145.1 Deltaproteobacteria bacterium
TCTTGATGAAATGGTAAGAGCAGGAATAAAAAAAATAATTTTTTCTTCATCGGCTTCAGTATATGGCGAACCCAAAAAAATCCCAATAGATGAAAAGAATCCACTGATCCCATCAAACCCATATGGTTTCTCTAAAAAACTTTTTGAAGAGGTTTTAGAATGGTATAGAAAGATATATGGATTAAAATATGTTAGCTTTAGATATTTTAATGCAAGTGGTGCATCTGCTAAATATGGGGAGGATCATCATCCAGAAACCCATCTTATCCCAAATATAATTGAACGTGCTTACAAAATAAAAAAAGGTATAAGAGAGATTGAACCATTCCATATCTATGGAAATGATTACAATACTCATGATGGAACTTGCATCCGTGATTATATCCATGTAAAAGATATCTCTAAAGCGCATATTCTTGCGTTAGAAAATCTATCCAAATTAAAGTATAAGATATTTAACTTAGGAAATGGTAAAGGCTATTCAGTAATGGAAGTACTTAAAACAACAGAAAGGATAACAGGGGTAAATATTCCCTTTGTTATTGATAAAAGAAGGCCAGGGGACCCCGCCATTTTGGTTGCGAGTGCAAATAGAATAAAAGAAGAGTTAGGATGGAAAACAGATATACCTGATCTTAGTGATATTATAAACTCAGCATGGGAATGGAAGCTAAGTCATCCTAATGGATATAATGTCCTATAAGATATATTATGTAAACTAAATGCATTTAGTTTTATTAGTTCTTCATGAACTCCTTTTTTCACTAATAAATCCTTGAAAATACCTTGAAAATCAGCATATCCCTATCAAACTGTTTTCTTTTAATTTTTTATTCATTATAGCACCTATACGAAATAATTATCTCAAACAAAAACCACATTTCTTCCAGTTTACATCTTCTTTCCCTCTGTTTTTTATAAGCCAATCGCGAGCTTCTCTCAATGTATCAAAATAATATTTTCTTGGTCCTGTATTTGCTCTCCTTAAATAAGGACAATCTGCTGAATGAAGTATATTGTATAAATTACCTGATTTTCCTTGGCCAGAAAAATCGTTATAGATGTAACCCTCTCCTTTTTCAATAACCTCAAAAAACTCTTCATCATTTAATATTTCTTTCATAAAACATCTCCTCCTTCTATTTTTAAATTATAAATTGTTTAGCTATTTTTAATATATATATTATATCATAGTAAATGTAAATGTTAACCTTTAAATTCCTTTTTCTTCTCACCAAGTATCTTCTCGATCACCTCTTTTATCTCATTTAACCTTTTTTCGCTTTTTGCTTCAAATCTAAGGACAAGAGCTGGTTGAGTGTTAGAAGCTCTTACCAAACCCCACCCATCATCAAAAATTACCCTTACGCCATCAACATCAATAATCTGATATTTATCTTTAAAGAAGTTTTTTACTTCATCAACCAGCTTAAATTTTATCTCTTCAGCACACTCAACCCTTATTTCTGGTGTTGCAAATGTTTTTGGCAGATCTGATAAAAATTCTGATAAAGGTTTTTTCCTTTTTGATAGGATCTCAAGAAGTCTCATAGATGCATATATTGCATCATCATAACCATAATATCTATCAGCAAAAAAAATATGACCACTCATCTCTCCTGCAAGCAGCGCTTTTTCTTCTCTCATCTTTTCTTTTATTAGGGAATGACCGGTCTTCCACATAATTGCCTTGCCCCCATGCTTTTTTATATCGTCATATAACAACTGCGATGCCTTTACTTCTGATATAAAGGTTCCATTTTTATTTCTGCTGAGGATATCCCTTGCAAATATAATCATCAATTTATCACCCCATATAATGTTACCCTTTTCATCAACAACCCCAATCCTATCAGCATCACCATCATAAGCTATCCCAAGCTCCAGTTTTTCTTTTAGTACTATATCAATTAAATCTTTCATGTTTTTAACAACTGTTGGATCAGGATGATGATTTGGGAAATGCCCATCCATTTCACAATAAAGGGGAAATATTTCTATTGGGAAATTTTTTATTATCTTTAATGCTATTTCACCCCCAGTGCCATTTCCTGCATCAATGGAGATGCGGAGTTTTCTTGAAATATTTATATCATTTGCTATTTTTTCTATATATGGAGTAACGATATCATAATTTTTAAGATTTCCATTTCCTTTTTCAAAGTCACCTTTTTCAATATCTTTTCTAATTTCCTGAATCTTTTCCCCATAAATGGTTGTGTTGCCTATTGCAACTTTAAAACCGTTATATTCAGGAGGATTATGGCTTCCTGTTATCTGAATTCCACCATCTGGGTTTAGATACATCAATGAAAAATAAAAAACAGGGGTTGGAACCACACCTAAATCCACTACATCAATACCAGTGGATAAAATTCCTTCAATTACGCCATCTCTTAGTATTTCAGAGCTCAACCGACAATCCCTTCCAACGGTTGCCATCTTCTTCTCATCTCTTGCTAATTTTGTGCCAAATGCTTTACCAACAAGTTTTGCCACCTCTTTTGAAAGATCTTTATCCACAATGCCTCTTATATCATATTCACGAAAAATCTCTGGATTTATAGACATATAACTCCTCCTTTTTAATTTAATTAATCTTTCTCAAGTTGAGTTTATCAACTATTCTTTAAATTTGTTAAATACCTTTTTTTAAAAATTCCTCTTTGTTTTTGTGTTTTTTGATATTTTCAAGAAAAATTAGAGCATCATTTCTTGAATTTATTTCACCTATGTATTTTTTTTCTTGGACAATTTTTAATATCTTTCCTACCATTGGGCTAGGAGGTATTTTTAAAATTTCAATAACATCATTTCCAGATATCAACCTTTCTTCATTTAATACAGGATATATATCACTGAAATATCTCCTTAAGATATCCCTTGTTATTCTAATGAATCTTTTTTCTTCACTTATATTATGAT
>JAFDIG010000303.1 GCA_019308145.1 Deltaproteobacteria bacterium
CCTTTGGAATCTATATCTAAAGAGCTTATAAGCCAGACTTGTTTTGAAGATAAAGGATTGATTAATGGAGAGAAATATATCTACACTGTTAGAGCAGTTATAAAAAGTGATGATTTATTGATAGAGGGAAAAGGAGCTAAAGAGGTGGCGGTTATTCCACGTGATCTTAATCCACCTGCTCCACCTAAAGGATTGCGTGCTTTACTACATAAGAATGGTATCTTGCTTCATTGGTTACCAAATAAAGAAGAGGATTTAAAAGGTTATAATATATATAGAAAGGAAAATAAAAAGAAGTGGATAAGAATAAACAATAGAGTAATTGAAAAAAGCACTTATCTTGATAAAGATGTTTCTTTAGGGAAGATATATTTTTATAAAATAACTGCTCTTGACAAATCATCTCCACCTAATGAAAGTAAGGCTTCAAAAATTATAAAGGTTCGCTTTGTTACTGGAGGATAATATGCATTTTTTTCAATATAAAGGGAAAAAATTATTTGCTGAGGATACTGATATTGCTCAAATTGCAAGCGATGTAGGCACTCCTTTTTATCTTTATAGTTATAAAACCCTTATTAGGCATTACAACGCATTTGAAAATGGGGTAAAGTTATTGCCTCATATGGTTTGTTATTCTGTTAAGGCTAATTCTAATATTACAATATTGAAGATTTTTATAAATAAAGGATGGGGCTTGGATATTGTTTCAGGAGGAGAGCTATATCGTGCTTTAATGTCAGGCTGTCCACCTAATAAGATCGTATTCTCAGGGGTAGGGAAAACAGATGAGGAGATTCGTAGAGCTATTCAGGCAGGAATCTTGATGTTTAATGTTGAATCTTCACAAGAGTTGGAGGAGATTCATAAGGTAGCTAATCACATTGGAGAAATAGCAAGAATCTCTTTAAGGGTAAACCCTGATATTGATCCTGAAACTCATCCTTATATTGCTACGGGACTTTTTAAAAATAAGTTTGGCATACCTTATAGTGAGGTAAAAGAGATTTATAAAAAGGCTAATAATTTATCTAATATTGAGGTAGTTGGTATAAGCTGTCATATAGGTTCTCAGATTATTCAACTTCAACCTTTTATTGATGCTTTTAAAAAATTGAAAGAACTCTATTTTGATTTAAAGAAGATGGGCATTGAGATAAAATATATAGATTTAGGTGGTGGGTTAGGTATTCCATATAAAGAAGAAGAAAAACCTCCACATCCTGAAGAATATGGATCTAATATTGCGAAAGAAGCATCTGATGTGGACGCTACTTTTATATTTGAGCCAGGAAGAGTGATTGTAGGAAATGCGGGTGTTCTTATAACCAGAGTCTTATTTACTAAAGATGGGGCTGATAGAAGGTTTGTGGTTGTGGATGCGGGCATGAACGATTTAATAAGGCCATCTTTATATAACTCTTTCCATCAAGTATTACCAGTGATAAAAAAAGGTGGGAAGGAAACCGTTTCAGATTTGGTGGGTCCGATTTGTGAAACAGGTGATTTTTTTGCTAAAAATAGAAAGATGCCAAATTTTGAAAAAGGTGATTTAGTAGCAATTCTTGGTGCAGGAGCCTATGGATTTTCTATGTCATCAAATTATAATTCTCGTCCGAGGATTCCTGAGATACTGGTAAAAGAAGATAAGTTTTGGGTGATCCGTGTACGGGAAAGCGAAGAGGATTTAATAAGAGGGGAAAATATTCCAGATCATTTCAAGGAGGAACAATGAACCCTATTCGTTTTACAAAGATGAGTGGTAGCGGAAATGATTTTATCATTATAGATAATCGGGTTAATAAGTTTAATGAAATGGATTTGCCAGATTTTGTAAAAAAAGTTTGCACAAGAAGATTAAGTGTGGGGGCTGATGGTATTATCATTATAGAAGAGGATCACGAAGTTGATTTTAAATGGAGATTTTTTAATGCTGATGGTTCAATAGCAGAAATGTGTGGGAATGGGGCAAGGTGTGCCGCTCGCTTTGCTGTAAATAATGGCATTGCTAAAGAAGAATTAAGATTTAGAACTATAGCTGGAATCATAAATGCATGGGTAAAAGGTGAAAAAGTTCAAATTGAAATAGGGGTGCCAAATGGTACAGCTCTTGATCAAACAATCTTGATTGATGACAAAAAATATCCCTTTCATTTTGTAAATACAGGGGTTCCTCATGTTGTGATCTTTTTAGATAGTATAAGTGATATTGATTTGGAAAAAATAGGGAAAGCTATTAGATTTCATCAAATATTTCAACCTGAAGGCACTAATGTAAATTTTGCTCAGGTTATTGATAGGGATAGTATAAAGATTAGAACTTATGAGAGAGGGGTTGAAGCAGAAACCTTAGCTTGTGGAACAGGGGCTTCTGCAGTAGCATTTATTGCAAATTTAAAATATGGATTAAAACCTCCTATAAAAATCGTTACCAAAGGAGGAATTCTTGAGGTAGATTTTTCACCTGGAGGCAAAAACCCACCGATTTTTCTTACTGGAGATGCTCGGTTTATTTATACAGGAGAGCTTCATCCTGAAGCACTTATATAGCCCTTTACTAATTTTACAGCGTTTGGTAAAACCTCCCCTGCTTTTTTAAAAAATCTTAAGTGAGCCAGATCATCATAAGGGGTTTCCCCTTGATTGATAATAACTAACTTTGCTCCTGCTTTAAGTGCTATTTTAGGCATTTCAGCTGCAGGAGTAACAACCAAAGAAGAACCAACAACAATAAAAAGATCAGCTTTAGAAGAGTGATAATAAGCAAATGATAGGTCTTTTTCTGGCAAAGGCTCGCCAAAATCAACAACACTTTTTACAAACTCACCCCCACATTCACATTTAGGGGGCGCATTTAATCTGTCAACGGTTCTTTGACATCTTCTGCATCTAAGTTT
>JAFDIG010000304.1 GCA_019308145.1 Deltaproteobacteria bacterium
CTTAAAGTTTGCTCTACAAGGTTTTTAACATCTACTTCTTTAGAGGCATCCGTTGCAATACCAATTATTTCGCTCTCTTGCTTTAAATCCTGGACGGTACTCTCAACTTCAATCTTAGAGCGGGCAGCAATAGCCACCCTTGCTCCTTCTTGAAGAAACGCCTTCCCAACAGCCTTTCCAATTCCCCTGCTTCCACCTGTAATAATAGCCACCTTATCCTTGAGCCTCACAATGTTCCCCTTATTTTATAGCAAATGGCAATCTTGTCCTTCCTAAGATGCTTTCTATTGCTTTGAAAAGATAGCAATATATTATTTTCTCAACAAAAGATCGCGGTTGAACATCCTTATTCACATTTAGGAACCCAAATTTTGACAAAAATCTGACAGCAACATTGTACTTATAATAGAATTTATAGGGACTTAAATACCGTTTAAATCCCACCTTTCTTAAATATAGCTTAATTGTCCTTGGTGTAAAAAAGTAAAGGTGTCCTTCTGGGATATTTAAATATCCCCATCTCCTTCCCAAAAGCCTTGTTTCTTGAAAATTTCCAGTCGTGTAGATATAGACACCTCCTGGATTAAGAAGTTGATAAACTCTATGCAAAAAGGTCATGGGATCATACAGATGCTCTATTAACTCTAAAGCTATAATCACATCAAACGAGCCTAAATATTTATCAAAAAATTTGTTTGTAATTTCACCATTAAAGCAAGGTATTTCCCGTTTCTTCGCTCTTTTTATTGCAGAGTTTGAAGTTTCACACATCAAAGCATCAAAGCCTGTTCTTAAAGCAAAGTAAGTAATTAATCCATCCCCCCCCCAACCTCTAACAATCTTGGTTTTTCTTTATCCTTTAGAATTGCATCCTTTATACACCTCACAAGTAATTTGGCATCTTCTTCTTTCTTTTTTGTAGAGCCTATAAAGTGAGCATCAAACCCTTTACCTTCATAATAGTCATCAGTGTACAGCTTTTCCTTATATGTTGGAGTCAGTCTAGGGTTTACATATATAAGTCCGCAGTTGCGGCATTTGACAATGTCATAAACGATGGGGATAGTTTTACCTCTCTTACGGTAAACAATGACAGCGTCGTCCATTCCACAAAGATTACAAGCCACATACTCCATATTAACAATGGGTTTTGTCATGCGGATTCCTATCCTCTAACTTCAAACCCTTCAACTTTTTACCATCTACCAGGTCCCATCAATAAGATTCACCATCACTTTTGTTCCTTCAAAATCAAAACGATATCGCATCTCTTTTAATCCTAATTTTTTCATAGCCAGCTTAAATTTTACCTGATTCTCTTCCACATAGAAAAGAAAAAACCCTCCGCCTCCTGCCCCAGAAATCTTTCCACCCAGAGCTCCTTTTTGCTTAGCAATTTCGTAAATTTCATCAAACATAGGATTTGACATCTTAGTGGATATTTTTTTCTTATATTGCCAATGTTTATCGAATAACAATCCTACATCAGTTATATTATTATTTTCAACTGCCTCGAGAATCTTATATCCGATTTCTTTTATGTAATGCATACTATCTATAACATTCCTTTTTTCTTTTTTTATTCCTTTGCTCTGTTCAGAAAGTATTACATCAGCACTCCGGGAAGTACCGGTATAAAACATAAGAAGATTTTTATTCAGGTCATCGATTGTTGAATCTGGAACCCTCGCTGGTTTCACCTTTACATAGCCATCTTTTCTAATGTCCAGCACTGTCAATCCACCAAAGGCTGCCATATACTGATCCTGTTTACCTATAGGCTTCCCGAGTTTATTTATTTCAAGATCACAGGCTTCTTCTGCAAGATCATGGAGGGGAATATATTCTCTTTTCAAAGTATGAAGGGCATTTAATAGTCCTACCGCATAGCAGCTTGAAGAACCAAGACCCGTGCCCGCAGGGATATCTGCTATAGAAATAATCTCAATAGCTTTTTCTATCCCCATTAACTTAAGAGCTTCTCTTGCTATATCATGCTGTAATTGATCTCTGTGGTTGACAATTTCTGTTTTTGTATATTTTATGCGTACTAGTTCATCTATAATTGGTCTGTTCAAATTTATAAACATATATTTATTAATACCGGCACTGAAGATGAATCCTCCATATTTTGAGTAATATGCTGGTAAATCTGTTCCTCCACCCCCAAGCGTAAACCTAAACGGAGTTCTGGTAATTATCATGGAACCTCCCTAAAGCATGCGTATTAATCATGATTTAATATTTGCTTATACAAAAAGGGTGTATCTATTGCTATTATATTGTTTTTCAATACAATTCCAAATATATTTTCTCTTTTTTTTATCATTTGGGGAAAAACATCTTTGCCAAAATCAATCAACTTTTTTGATGGGATATGATCTAAAATAGATGGCGTTAATATATAGAGGCCTGTATTAACAAAGTGGCTTATAGGCTCGTTCGGCTTTGGTTTTTCTATGAACATTATAATTCTGTCATCATCGTCAAGTAAAGCAATACCACTTTGATCAACTTTTTCTTTTTTATATAGTGCTATAGTCGCCACCCCTTTTTTTCTTTCATGAAAATCTATTATTTTTCTTAAATCATATTCAAAGAGATTATCTCCATAAACTACTAAAAATGGATCATAAAGAGCTTCATATGAATTAGATTTTTTCTCCTTCCATTTGCCTTTTATCCAGAAATCTTCAACTATCTTTTTTACTCCACCTGCAGTTCCTAAGAGCTTTTGTTCATAGGAATAAGCTATATTTACATCCCACTTTTTACCATCCTTAAAATAATTTTTTATAGCACCAGGTAAGTGGTGGAGATTTATGTATACATCTCTAATTCCATAATCTCTGAGCCATTCGATATTATGTTCAAGGATAGGCTTCCCT
>JAFDIG010000305.1 GCA_019308145.1 Deltaproteobacteria bacterium
TATAAGAAGCATTTAAATGAGTTGCAAGCCTTGGAGCTAAATCCATTCCAACAATAGAGTGAGGCATAATAATAAGAAGGGGATCAAGCTCTTTTATCAATTCATCTAAAGCAAGGATATAGCGCTCATTTGTATAATATTTTAGTTCTTTTCCATCAAGGTAAAAGAGTTTGTCAACAAAAAAAGCTACCTCAGTTGCTATTTCATTTAAGTTTTCACCAAGCAAAACAGATGTTAATTTTAGATTCTTTTGCTTTGCAATAGATGAGGCAAATGAGATAGCTTCATAACTAACTTCTCGTAATTTCCCCATTCGGTGCTCAACAACTGTTAGTATAGAATTCCTTGTCATATTTAAAGCACTCCTTTTTCTTTTAGTTGTGATAGAAGGTTTTCAGCCTTTTGAGATGGATTGTTACCCGAAATCCATTCAACCTTTCTCCCTTCTTTGACAGGAGAGGAAAACTCTATAATCTTTTTTCTAAAAGGAATATCACTAATATCAATCTCTTTTGTAATAATTTTTGTCTGTTTTTTTGCCCTTCTTATCCTCATTGTTGAGACATAACGAGGCTGGTTTATGCCTGACTGTATAGTTAAAACTGCTGGAATCTTAAGCTTTAATCGTTGAGTAAACTCCTCTTCAAGTTCCCCTATTACCTCTATCTTATCATCGTTAATTGATTCTATTGAGGTTATTGCTGTAGCATGAGGTATTGAAAGTAGATAAGCCAAACTTGCTCCAACCTCACCAGATGCATCATCTTCTCCCTGAATTCCTGTTAATATTAAAGAATAGGGATAATCTTTAAGAACCTTTGAGATTATATATGCAATCCTAAAGTTATCCCAGATGATATCTTCATCAACTGGTATAAATATTGCCTCATCAGCGCCAGCTGCCATGCCATAAAAAAGCGCTTCCTTACTATTTTCATCTCCTAAAGTTATCAAGCTGACTTTCCCGCTCTTTCCTCCCTTTATTTTTAAAGCTTCTTCAAGTGCATAAAGATCCCATTCATTTACATGACTTTTATAGGCAGAAAAATCGATACTCTTTTTATTTGTAAAATCGATATCACCTTTTATAACCTTTGAGTAACGCATACAGACTACAATATTCATTTATTCCTCCAATAAAGATTTTCCTACTAATTCGATTAAATCCATTACCTTTATCTTATCTGATGCTTTTTTATTTTTTACACCATCAGTAAGTTGGATGTGACACCATGGGCAGGCTGTAACAATAATATTAGCACCTATCTTTAATGCTTCATCAACTCTAATTTCAGAGAGTCTGTTTATCTCCTCAACATCTGCCCACATTCTTCCTCCTCCACCTCCACAACATAGGCTATCCTCTCTGTTCCTCTCCATTTCAATAAAATTATCACCTCCTAAGTTAAGCATAACCTTTCTTGGTTCTTCATAAACCCCATTCCTTTTGCCAAGATAACAGGGATCATGATATGTGATCTTTTCCTTTATATGATTTGATATCTTTAGCACTCCCTGATCTATGAGTTCGGCAAAGAATTGAGTATAATGTTGAATGTTGATGGAATTAGCAAGTTCTGAATATTCATTTTTAAATGTATTAAAACAGTGAGGAGATATTGTTATGATTCTTTTTGGTGCAATATCTTTAAAAAGAGAGAGATTTTCTTCCATTAAGTCTAAAAATAACCCTTCTTCTCCCATTCTGCGCGCAGGGCTTCCGCAACATTTTTCTTCTTTTAAAATTCCAAAAGATAACTTTAGTTTTTCAAACACTTTTACCAATGTTTTAAGAATATGCCACATCTCAGGATGATAGGGAATAGTGCACCCAATATAAAGAAGTGTATCAACATCACCATTTGGTAAAAGGTTTATTTGAAAGCCCTCTTTATTATCAAAGCTTTCAAGCCATTTAAGTCTATCTTTTTCTGGTTCCCCATAAGGATTACCATCTTCTTCAAGGGATGTAAGAGCTTTAATCTGATCAGGCAGGGGACCTATCATCTTTTCAACTATAAGTTTCCTGCCCATCTCTATTGCATCAAGAACTGGTATTCCTGGAGCTTTTGCCTTACATCTAAGTACGCAACTATTGCATGTAGTGCAAAGATATAAGATATCCCTTAATTCCTCTTTATATTTTCCTTCTATTTCGTTCCAAAGGATAGCATATCTAATAGATTGAACAATCCCTGCTGGACCTTGCACAAAGAATCCACGAGTTGATTCCATTAAAGGACAAACTGAATAACAGTAATTACAGTTCCTACAACGTTTAGCTATATCTAAGATATCTTCCTTAAGTTGAGCTTCAAAATCTTCTTCATACATATCTAAACACCTTCCAATACGCCTCTGTTTAGGATATTTTTAGGATCTAAAGCCTTTTTTAGATTTTTTAGTATGTTATAACCAACCTCCCCATATCGGCGGCGGAAAAAGGAAGTTCTATAAGCAAGCTGTCCCCATTCTCCACCGCAAGTGCCATATTTGAGATTTATCTCCTCTTCTCTTTGAAACTTTTCTCTTATCGCCTCTCTTTTCATATCATTATCCCAATCTTTGGGAATAATAACGCCTGGATGCATGGTTAAAGAACCAATATGACCAAAAAGATAGAGATCAAGCTTTCCTAAGACAGGAAGCCCTTTATTGAAATTTTTTGCATCCTCCATACATTCTACAAGCCTTTCAAGATTAGAAACAATTTCTGCCGAAGACCATTGATTACCAGTTTTTTGCATCAAGAAAGAACCAATCACCTCTCTTGCTGACCATAGTTTTTCCCACTCATCCATATCCTCTATCTTTCTTAAAGTAAGAGGATTTTCTTCTTTAAATGATTCAAACAATAGATCAAGATGTTCAGATGCTTCTTTTTTTGT
>JAFDIG010000021.1 GCA_019308145.1 Deltaproteobacteria bacterium
GAAAGAACCCCTCTTTGGGATACAAAGGCAAAAGGTGCCTTTTTAGGCATTAAAAAAGATCATACTTATCTACATCTTTTAAAAGCGGTTTTAGAAGGTGTAGCATTCAGTATTGCTGATATCATTTTTAAGGCGGAAAAACTCGCAAAGGTTAAGGTTAATGAAGTGAGGGTTTCTGGAGGTGGATCTAAATCTGATATATGGAATCAGATCAAGGCAGATGTCTTGAATATACCAGTTTCAAGAATAAAGATAACTGAAACTGCTCTTTTAGGTTCAGCAATCCTTGCAGCGGTTGGGGTAAAATTTTTCAAAAGCATAAAAGAAGCAAAAGATAGCATGGTTAAAATCGATCATAGATATCAACCAAATCAAGAAAATCACCTATCATATTCAAGAATTTTTAAACTTTATAAAAAAAGCTACATATCCTTAAAAGATATTTTTCATGAGCTTGATCAAAAAGGAGTTAATGGTGAGTGATAAAAAAGTATCCTTATTAATGAAAAGCTTATTTGGCATAGAAAAGGCAGTAATAGGCATGGTACATTTTCTCCCATTACCAGGAACCCCTTTATATGATGAGAGAGGAGGTATGGAGAGGATCTATGAGATGGCATTAAGGGATACTAAATTTCTTCAAGAAGGTGGGGTTGATGCAATACTTTTTTGCAACGAAGGTGATATGCCATATTCTACTTCTATTCCGATGGAGATTGTTGCAGCTGTATCCTCACTAGTTGCTAAGATCGCAACAACAATAAAAATTCCCTATGGTATTAACATGCTTTTAGATTCTACTGCCTCAATAGCTGTTGCTAAAGCTACTGGTGCAACCTTTATAAGAACATTTTTAACTAATGCATATGTTGGGGATATTGGATTCATGGTTACTAAGGGCGCTGAAGCATTGAGGTTAAGAAGAAATATATATGCAACAGATGTAAAAATTATTGCTAACATAACAGCTGGATTTGCAGCTCCTTTGGTTAATAGAGATATTAAAGATCTTGCAAAAGGAGCGGTCTTTATTGGTCTTGCAGATTTATTATGTGTCTCTGGCCCTGCTGCTGGAGTTGAAACTGACATAGAGTTAATCAAAAAAACCAAAGAGGCGGCACCTTTTACCCCGGTTATTGTTGGAACAGGAGTAAATGAGGAAAATGTAGTAGAGATGTTAAAATATAGTGATGGAGTTATTGTTGGCACAAGCTTAAAAGAGGATGATCAAACTTTAAATCCTATTGATCCTATTAAGGTCAAAAGATTTATGGAGGCAGTGAACAAGGCAAGATAAATCTAAACCATTAAATTTTTACAAAGGAGGGATAAAAAATGTTATTTAAAAGGAGTTTTAGTTTATCTGTTTTCTTAATTATCTTTTTTATTTCATTAATAACCTTACCATCTTTGGCAAAAGAGGTAACACTAAAGATCTCATCTGAAGTTGGCATTCATACCGAAGCATGGAAAACCGATTTGAAACGTCTTTATAAAGAAAAAGGAATAAAAGTAAAGTTAGAGCAGTTCCCTTTTAAAAAATATAGGGAAAAATTAATGCTTGATTATCAGAGTGGCTCACCATCTTATGATGTAAACTATCTTTCTTACGGATGGTATCGTGCATTGGTTGATGGTGGACATCTATATCCTTTAAGCAATTTTGATATAAAGGGATTGAATTTAAGTGAGGTTCCAAATATTAATCTCTTTTTTGGAAAGGATAAGAAACTCTATTTCATGCCTTTTATGAATGAAATCGCAGGTATAATCTACAGAAAGGATCTCTTTGAAAATCCCACAGAAAAGAAGAATTTTAAGGCAAAGTATGGTTATGATTTAGCACCTCCTAAAACCTTTAAGCAATATAGAGATATTGCAGAATTTTTTTATCGCCCGCCAAAGCTTTATGGTGTTTCACTCATGGGAAAAAGATCGGTCTTTTTAACCGTCCACTTCATGAACAGACTATGGGGAAGAGGTGGGGATATTCTGGATAAAAATATGAAGCCGATCTTGAACTCACCTGAGGGTGTTGAGGCATTAAATGATTTAAAGGAAATGTTTAAATATGCAAATCCTGCTGCTTCTACTCATCTATTTCATGAAGCAGTTACAGAGTTTACTCAAGGCAAAAGTGCCATGCTTGAGATATGGTCAACTGTTATGTTATATGCAGAGGATCCAAAAAAATCCAGGGTTGTAGGAAAAGTCTCATTCGCACCAATACCAAGAAGAAAAGATTTTCTAAATAAAGAGGTTCCTTATCTCTATATAGCATGGGGATTTGTAATCGCAAACAAATCAAAGAAAAAAGACGCAGCATTTGAATTTATAAAATATATTACCTCAAAAGAGAGTATGATAAGAACTACTCCTCATGGGAATATTCCTGCCCGACTTTCAGTTATGGATGCACCAGAGGTTTTAAAGGTATTCCCATGGATGAAAACCATAAAAGAGACAATGTTAAAAAGCAAACTTACTCCCATTTATCCATGGATACCAGAAGGAGTTACAATATCTGCTGATTACATATCGCTTGCAGTATCTCAATTCCTATCAGGAGAAAAATCTGCAAAAGAAGCATTAAAAGAGGCAGATAGAAAGATCTATAAACTCCTCAAAGAGGGTGGATATTACAAATAATCAAAAAAGGGAGGGATATTATTCCCTCCTTATTATTTTCTTATTATTTTAATTAAATGATTGTTATTTTCACTTAAAAAATCTTGAGCAAAAACCGAGGGATAAGTGAAAATCATATCAAATTTTTTAGGATATATAAAAGGTAGATGGCATATAAAATATGCATTAATCCTTCCTACTTTTATCTTTCTACTCGTATTAGTTTTTTTCCCTCTTCTTTATTCTTTTAAGCTATCATTTTATTCATGGAATCTTTTAAGGCCTAAGTTAGGGCTTAAATTTATAGGTCTTGATAATTACTTATATCTCTTTTCCGACCCACAAATATCCAATGCTCTTTTTTTAACATTCTATTTTACCATAGGAGCAGTTGGATTAGAGTTGCTTTTTGGAATGGCTCTTGCCCTTCTTTTAAATCAGGATTTAAAGGGTGGAAGATTATATAAATCCTTTCTTTTGATCCCATTGATGACTGCACCTGTTGTGGCTGGCTTTACTTGGAATTATTTATTGCATCTTGAATTTGGCCCAATCCCTCAGATATTAAAATTTTTAGGTTTTACCTCTTTAGCATCCCGTCCTATCTTAGCAAGCAAAGAGTTGGTTATGCCTGCTATTATACTGGTTGATGTGTGGCAAACAACACCTTTTGTAATGCTTGTTATATTAGCAGGGCTTCAAGCAATCCCTATTGAGCCTTATGAAGCTGCTAAGGTAGATGGAGCATCATCTACTCAGATCTTCTTTAAAATTACGCTGCCTATGTTAAAACCAGCAATTCTTGTAGCCCTTTTGATTAGAACAATCCATGCAATAAGGTTCTTTGACGTTGCGTTTGTAATGACAGGTGGAGGACCAGGTACAGCATCAGAGCTTTTGCCTCTTTATAATTACAGTGTATGCTTTGTAGACTTTAATTTAGGTTATGGCTCTGCTATATCATTTCTCGTTCTTGGAGTTTCTGCAATTTTTAGCTTTTTATATATAATATTTTTGAGAAGGTAGAAAATATGGGGAAATTTTATCATCTAAAAAGGTTCATTAATTATATTATTGTTATAATTATAGTATTTGCAGCACTCTTTCCGATCTATTGGATATTTCAATCCTCTTTTAAGCCACCTATTGAACACTTAACTTCGCCACCTTTGTGGTTCCCTAAACATATAACAGGTGAAAATTACATTTCATTATTCAAAAATTCTGATATTGTGGAAACACTTTTAAATAGCATAATAATAACATCTCTTTCTGTGTTTATTGCTATGCTGATAGGAACCCCTGCTGCTTATTCAATTGCCAGATTCAATGTAGGTGGAATAAACTTCCCTTTGTTTATCCTTCTTGTCAGAATGACACCTCCGATTGTGTTTGTGATCCCTTTCTTTTTGATCGCAAAAAAATTAGGCCTTCAGGATAGTTATATCTCGATAATCTTAACAGAGGTTTTCTTTATTATCCCATTAGCAGTCTGGATGATGATAGGTTTTTTCTATGATCTCCCAACATCTTTAGAGGAAGCAGCTATGGTTGATGGCTGTTCAAGATGGCAAGCTATGGTAAAAATCGTCTTGCCACTTACATCCCCAGGATTAGCTGCAACTGCCATACTCTGCTCCATTCTTGTTTGGAATGATTTTTTGTTTCCTTTAATATTAACAGGAAGCAGAACAAGAACATTGCCTGTTTTGGTAAACTCCTTTGTGACTCAAAGGGGTTTAGATTATGGGCTGATGTGCGCAACAGGGGTTATAATGACAATACCTATGGCTATATTTGGAGTAGCTGTCCAAAAGTATCTTGTACAAGGTTTAACATCAGGTGCAATGAAAGGTTAATGAGGAAAAATAAATAAATAAAATCTTACTCCCTTTATATCTGTTACTCATTAATAACTTCACTATCTTGATTTATTAAAAAATCTTTTTATATCAGGTAAAAAAATAACTAAAATCTTGTAACCTCTTAAATTCTTATATACTTGCAGGTTGTTAGAAGTGATACCTCTATCCCCCTTGATGAGTTGCCTTACGGATTTAAGCTTTTTGAAAAGGTTCCGTTGAGTGAGATTAAGTAAAATTAAATTTGTATAATAATCAAAAATCATAAAAAAATAAGGAATTTCCCTTAAAACGGAATTCCCATCTGCAAGATAAGGATTGGGCTATTATATTTTTTGTCAGGGCTTCTATCGATCACTGGATAGGCAATGCCTAATCTTATAGTTGCTGGGACAGACCAGAAGGCTTCTATGTCAGACCTTAATTCAATCCCTGCTCCCATATTGATATCATTTATTGATATTGAGTTATTAAAAACTCCGCCAAAATCAGTAAATATACCCACATGAAAATCCCTTAAGAAAAGAGGAAATGTATCTTTTCCTTTATAGATATCCATAATAGGAAAACGATATTCAAGACTTAAAACAAAGGCTTTTTCTCCTTTAAAACTGTTTTCAGGAAATCCTCTTAATGGAAAACTTCTCTTGCTTCTCTTTGTTATAAATCCTTCTCCAATGGAGCCTCCAACCCTAAAGCTGCTTAAAGGAAAAAGATCCTCTCCCCACGACCGTCCTGCTAAAAGGTGAAAGGCTAAGATATGGTGTGAAAATTTTTTAAGCCTAAACTTATTATATGGTATTTTTAAATATTTTTTCATATCAATGGTAAATATCCTTTGATGGAAATCAGTGCCAAAGATTGGAAAACTTTGCTCAAACTCTGCTTTCAGATATGTGCCAGATTCATAGCCAATTCCTCTTGGCACCTTTTTTCTGTTATCTAAAAAAGCCCCTAAAAAATATCCTGTTGCTTGTCCCTCTTTTATTGGCAAAGCATTATAAGGGATAGAAGTTATATTCCCCCTATTTTCAAAAAATATTCCTATGTAAGGGTTGAAAAGGGTATAGTTCATAAAAGGTAAACTTGTTCTTATTCTTTTTGAAAGGATGGACTCAAGCCTTTCTCTTTTCTGATAAAAATCTTTATTACTTGCCTCATATTCCCCTTCTTCATTTGGCAGATATATAACATCTTCATATTTTAAGGAAAACCTTGAAGCTTTTATCTCACAAGATGAGTTATCCCAGTTTATCTTGCTTTTTATATACAAATTAAGAAAATTTGCATCTATCCCATATCTAAAGCCAGTCTCATATTCTATCCTATTTAAAACATCCTTCCCTGAGGTTTTAAAGCCGATTTGTATATCATCATTGCTTATAAACCCATCAGGTGCTAAATATCTTGGAGGAAAAAGGGTTTTATATGGACTATATTTATAGGCACTTTCTTTTTTATAATTACCCTCTTTATCTTTCCCTTCTATATTTCCTGATTTTTCATCTTTTGTTATTCCTTTATTATTTTCATTTATCTTAAATTTAGCAATGTCCCATCCTTTAAATGAATAATTTAAGAAATATATTTCATCTTTATTAGCAGCTGGGAAAAATCCCCCTCCAATCAGGTTGGTAAGTTTTTTTACTCTTCCTGTTTTAAGATTAATAGAATATATGTTGAATACATGATCCCTATCAGAACTAAAGAATATCCTATCACTACCTTTTCCCCAAGATGGATGAATATCCTTTGCCTTGTTAAAAGTTAATCTCCTAAAGATTTTTTTATCCAAGCAATAGAGCCATAGATCCCAATTTTTGTTTTGAAGAGCAGAAAAAACGATAATCTTACCATTAGGTGAAAATCTTGGGGTTGAGATTCGTCTAAATGGTTTTTTGGCTGAAAGGATAAAAGGCTCATCATTTAATATCAATAAAAGATATTCCTTATCCCCATTGCTTTTTATAGCAACTATCCTTTTTTCATTGAATAGATCTGGTTCCCTAAGCCTTTTAAATCCTTTAATCCCTTTTTTAAAAATAACTTCATTTTTTATTCTTCTTTTAGTTGAGAATAAAAAAAGTTGATTATATTCATGATAAGGATCTTCTCTTTTTTCTCTGGAGATGAGTATTTTATCATCATATAGGGAGATACCCGTGAGCTTTTCAGTTGTTGGAATAAATTTTAATCTTTTTGTCTTTAAATCAAATATCTGTATGCCATTACCTCTATCTTTATCAAAACTTAAGAAATATAAACGATTATTTATTAATTTTAGATTACTTTTTATCTCACCATCATTAGTAATATTTTCAATCTCTGTTAACCCTTCTCTCTTTATCTTTTGAATCTCTTTTTTTACCTCCTTTGCTTTTTTCATCCGCCACTCATCCCATAGAAGCAAAAATTTTTCACCAAAGACCTTTTCTGCCTTAATATTGATCTCTAATGGATTTATACCAGAGGAATGGAGATGAAAGAATTCCATCAATCTTTTTTTGCCATAAACTTTTATTAAATAATTAACAAAATCATGTCCAAGAGAAAATGATGCCCATTTATAAGGCCATTGATTCAGTGTGTGGCTTGCTTTGTCAATCGATAAGATATTGCTTTCAGCAACCATGGATCTTATAACCATCTTTTCCATCAGGGAAGTATCAAAAGCAAATGATGCGGCTATACCTTTCTTTAACCAATCTGGCAAAAGGACGTTTGGCGAGATGGCATTCCCAAAAACCTTATGTAATTTTCCATCAATCCCTTTTGCCATGGTTTCAACAAAAAGTTTTATTAGCTCATATCTAAAGATTGATATAAGATAATCATCATTCTCTTTAGAAGAATAAAAGGATAAAGGATTAGGAGATGAAATGTTTAACGTTACCACAGGATAAGGGAAAACATCTAAATCGTGATAAGAGAAATCCTTATTATCAATTAAGAGTATATGAGGTTTTTCAAATGGCTTCCATCCTAACAACTCTTCCACGTTTTTATATATATCTTCACCTTTAGAAGCAAGATAATCAGCCTTATCTAAAAGTTTTTTAGGGAAATAGATATAAAAATAAGGGGTTTTAATTGTCATCCAATTTTTATAAAGAGAGTCTTTTGCTTTTGTTTTTACAGGTATAGCTAAAACAAGAAGTATTATAAATAAGCAGAAAAACTTTATTTTCATTTAAAAACTTTATCTCCTTTTTAATCCAGCTATAGAAGATGTGGATAAAGATTTACAATTTTTTTGTTTAATTTGCTTGACAATTTTTATTAAATAACATATAAAATAAGAAAAAATAAATCAAACAAAAAGATAATCTCCGAGTTTTTTTGCCTAAATCCTTTATAAGGACATGGCGAAAAAACCGATAAGGTCAATCGTGGAAACGCGAATGGCCCCCCGTGCTTGGAAAGGAGATTTTTAAGGGGTTAACCCATTTTTAGATAAGAAATGGGTTTTTATAACAGGGGGACCATTTGGTCTCCTTTTTTGTTGGCTAAAAATCTCCTTTCTCATCTTATAAAAGAGGGAGGTGATAATGGCTTTTTATAACTAATTTCCTTTTGAATAGCTTTTGATTATCCCAAATTGATGAAAGGAAAAGAAGATGAAATCAACTTTTGTTAAGATATTTGTTTTATCTTTGTTAATAATGGTACTAAACCTTTCCAATTGTTTTGCAGAACCAAAGGGAAAGGTGATTATCTTTCACGCTGGAAGTTTAACCCTTCCTTTTTATAAAATGGAGAAGATATTTGAAGCAAAATATCCAAAGATTGATATTGTAAGAGAGCCAGCAGGTAGCAGACGTTGTGCAAGAAAGATAACAGATCTTAAAAAAGCATGTGATATCATGGCATCAGCTGATTACACTGTTATTGATGAGATGCTTATCCCTGAATATGCAAATTTCAATATCCAATTTGCTACTAACCGAGTTGTCTTATGTTACACAGATAAAAGTAGATATGCAAATGAAATTAATCCTGATAATTGGTATAAGATATTGTTAAAAAAGGGTGTTGTTTGGGGACATTCTGATCCTAATGCTGATCCTTGTGGATATCGCTCCTTGATGGTAATGCAATTAGCAGAAAAATATTATAAAATGCCAAATCTTTATAAAAAATTATTGGCAAACCGCCCGAAAAAAAATATAAGGCCAAAATCCGTAGAGCTTATCTCTCTTTTAAAAACAGGGAATATGGATTATGCATGGGAATATCTTTCTGTTGCTGTGCAACATGAATTGAAATATTTGGATCTACCAAAAGAGATCAACCTTGGCTTTCCCAAATATAGTGATTTTTATAAACAAGCAAAAGTAAAGGTAACAGGTAAAAAACCAGGGATTTTCATCACTAAGCAAGGAAAGTCAATAACATATGGTGTTACTCTTATAAAGCAAAGTCCAAACAAGGAAGCAGCTATTTTATTCCTAAAATATTTATTAAGCCCAGATGGAGGTTTAAAGATTTTGGATAATATGGGTCAGCCTCCCTTTGTTCCTCCTATAGTTGCTAATAAAAAGATGATAAAGCTTTTGCCAGAAAGCTTAAAAGGATTGGTAAAAGCAAAGGATTAAATCAAAATCATTATTTTATAAAGGGCAAAAGATAAGTTTTTCTTTTGCCCTTTATTGGAGAGTGAGATGAAAAGAAAAAAAGAGATATTTTATTTAGTTAGCTTAATATCTGGTATACTTATAATGTTTTTTATTTTACTACCTTTAATAAAGATGATAACCCAGCCATCTATTTCAAGTTTAAAAGAGGCAATAAAGGATAAGGAAGTAATAAAGGCAATAAGCTTAAGCCTTTATGCTTCAGGCATGGCAGCTTTAATTTCTCTTATCATCGGAACACCTTTTGCTTTTCTTTTAGCCAGAAAGGATTTTATTGGGAAAAGATTTATAGAGAGCGTAATTGATCTCCCTATTGTTATTCCTCATCCTGTTGTTGGTATTGCAATACTTTCCGTTGTTGGTAAAAATTACTGGTTAGGAGAGTTTCTTTATAAAATGGGTATAAAAGTAATGGGTAGTGTAACAGGAATAATAACTGTTTTAACTTTTGTTGGTATGCCTTTTTATATAAACAGTGTAAAAGATGGTTTTTTGAGCATATCTCCACGAATTGAAAATATTTCGCGTACCCTTGGAGCTTCTATGACGCAGACATTTTTCAGGATTACATTGCCATTAGCTTTAAAAAGCATGTTGGTTGGGATAATTATGTGTATTGCAAGGGCAATAAGTGAATTTGGTGCTGTTGTCATCGTTGCATATCATCCAATGGTAGCCCCTGTTTTGATCTATGAACGTTTTGAAGCATATGGGCTTAAATATTCTCAACCAGTTGCGGTCTTATTAATTATCGTTTGCCTTATCCTCTTTTTTATCTTAAGAATTATAAGTCTAACAAAAAAGGAAAAAGCTTTATGATAAGGATAAAAGATTTATCAATTCAACTTGCTGGGTTTAGTTTAGATGATATCAACCTTAATATTTTAGATGGCGAATTTTTTGCTTTAATGGGTCCTACAGGGGCTGGCAAAACCCTCTTACTTGAAGCAATTGCTGGGCTTATCAAACCAAGAAGAGGTAAGATTGAGATTGATGGCAAAGATGTTACTTATCTTCCACCAGAAAAAAGAAAGATAGGTATAGTATATCAGGATTATGCCCTATTCCCTCATTTAACAGTGCTTGAAAATATAAGATATGGGCTTCATTTCCACAAGATAAAAAAGGATGAAGAAAAAAAACGTTTAAACTATCTTGCTGATCAATTAAAGATTCGTCCAATTTTAGAAAGATATCCAGAAAATCTTAGCGGAGGGGAAAAACAAAGGGTTGCATTAGCAAGGGCATTGATAATAAATCCTAAACTCCTTCTCCTTGATGAGCCTTTAAGCGCACTTGATCCAGTTTTTAGGGAAGAGATGAAAAAGGAATTAAAAGAGGTTCATAAAAGCCATAAAATAACGTTTTTGATGGTATCCCATGATTTTTCTGATGTACTTTCCTTAGCAGGCAAGGGAGCAATTATGAATCAAGGTAGAATTGAACAGATAGGTGATATTTCAGAGATCTTCCAAAAGCCAATCTCCCATTTTGTTGCTGATTTTGTTGGTATGAAAAATCTCTTTAAAGTTAGTTTTAAGGAAACAAAAGCAATTATCAATGATGCAATAGAGGTAGAAACAGGAAAAACTTTAAAAAATTCTTATGGATACCTTGCGATTAGGCCAGAAGATATTGTTATAAGCAAAGAAAAGCTGACATCAAGTATGAGAAATAATTTTAAAGGGGTTGTTAAAAATATCTTAAATCATGGCTTTTATCATGAACTCCATATAGAAGTAGAAAAGATAATATTTAAGGCACTTGTTACTAAAAATAGTATTATTGAACTAAGATTGGAAAAAGGAACTACAGTCTATCTATCCTTTAAAGCTGCTTCTATCCATATCCTGTAATTAGTTCACAAAAGAAAATAGGGCAGCATTTTATATATCACCACAGGGGAATATACCCCTACTCTATTTTAACTATTTTAGATAGAATATTATAGAAGCATAGCTTACTGATAATGAAAAATCATGAGTCAAATCAGATGAGGTATAATAATTTACAACCTTCCCTTTAGCAGAAGGAGGTAAAGTCTTTAAAAGCACACCAATAGGATTTTTTCCACATATAGTTGCTTTGGTTTTCTCCATATATTTATAGAATCCATCAAAATCAAGGTTGCAGATCTTCTCCGCAGCACCCATATCCAATTTTTCGATATTTTCTCTTGTATCCTTATTAATAGGGAAAGGAAGATATCCATAAGATGGTCCAAAGTGGGTGAAATCAGAACTTACTACAAGTATAGTTTTATCATCCATTACACTTTTTAGTGCATTTCCGATTTGTTCATAATCAGAATAATCAAGTTCTCCTATCAGGATCATCACTATAGAGCAGCCTGGTAATGCAACCTGTAAAAAAGGAAGCTGGTTCTCAAGCGAATGTTCTCCAGTATGTACTTTATTCATTATTTTTAGTAGTGGTGGTTTTACAAGCTTTTTAGATATCTCTCTATTGATTGGGATATCACCTAATGGAGTTCTATATATATCAGCATCTAAGATAGCAGCACCATGAAAATATGAGCGGTGGGATGGCCCTAAAAGGATAGCCCTTTTTATTTTTTTTCTATATTTCTCTTTTGCAAAAACAGCAAAACTGTAACCTGCTCCTTTACCAGAATATGTATACCCTGCATGGGGTGTAATATTCGCAACAACATTACCACCGGGCTCATCTACTTTTGCTTGGGTAATAAATTTTGTAACCATTTCCCTAAGCTCATAAGGATCACCAGGGAACCAATAACCTGCCCCTGCTGCGTTTATTATATCTTTTGCATTGCTATTCACAACCCACCCCCATGATATAAAAAACGTGAAAATAATCAACAAATAATATAAAAAGTTTCCTTTAATAAAAAGAGTCTTTTTGTTATCCATAAAAATCCGTTTATTTTTTAAAGAATTTTTAAATTGTTATCCTTTTACTTCCCTTTTATAAAAACCTTATTTGTTAATAGATTTATTTGGATTATCTCACCTTTGACTGATTTTTTATCCCCAAATATATCTTGAATATCTATTTTATTACCTTTTGGCTCAATTAGGCCAACATCTTCCATAACAAGCTCTTCTTTCCCATTTTTGTTAAGATAAACCTTTACCTCACACATTTTAATTTTAACTCCTTTTCTATTTTTCTTTCTCTTCTCTTATCTTCCCGGTCATTGGCACAAATACCACACCAGAAAGATATTTGTATTTTAGTTTTCCATTTTTTTTTGTTACTAATGTTAAATTTTGATAAAAAAGGTTTTCCCCTAAAGGAAGAAGTATCCTTCCCCCATCCTTTAGCTGTTCCACCAATTTGGGAGGCACTTTTGGGGCAGCACACGTGATAATGATAGCATCAAATGGAGCATACTCTTTCCATCCAAAAAATCCATCTCCAACTTTTACCTTTACATTATCATAGCCAAGTTTATTAAGCCTTTTTTCTGCTTCTTTTGCTAATGGCTCTAATATCTCAATAGTATATACCTTATCAGTAAGCTCTGCCAAAACTGCTGCCTGATATCCTGAACCTGTTCCTATCTCCAAAACCTTTTCCCCTGGTTTGACATCTAAAAGTTGTGTCATAAGTGCAACAATATATGGTTGAGAGATGGTTTGCCCATGCCCAATAGGTAAAGGACGATCTTCATAGGCGTGTTTCATCATATTTTTCGGGACAAAAAGATGTCTTGGCACCTTTTCCATTGCAGCAAGAACCCTGGGGTTATTTATTCCCCTTGCCTTTATATCCTTTTCAATCATTTTATGCCTTAATGTTTTAAATATATCCTCATTCCCATAAACAGCAGATGAGATAAACGATATCATAAAAAATAATATAAATATTATCATTAAAATTATACTTTTTTCTTTCATCTTTTATGCTCCATAAGGAGATATTCAGTTTTGACACGTTTCATAGAGTTAAAAATATTTCTTTTTGCCTTTTTATGCTTTTTTTCCATCTCTTTAATAAGATCTTTTATAACATTCCGTCTGCTGTTATTGCGATACCTGCAGCCATCTTCAAAGGATGGAATATGATGATAATTAGCAAATTGGTCTATAGTAGATTTTTCAACATAAGCAAGTGGCCTAATAATTGATAGTTTTCCTTTAAAGAGTGATTGATGAGGGACCATTGTGGAGATTTCCCCTGTATATATCATGTTAATAAAAAAAGTCTCAACTATATCATCCATGTGATGACCAAGAGCAATCTTTTTGCAACCAAGTTCATTAGCTATCTCAAATAATGCTTTTCTTCTAAGCATGGAACATAAAAAACAGGGATTTTCCCTGTTATATGAACTATGTGCCATAGGACCTATTGTCGTTTTTTTTATTATAACATCAAAACCTTGTTTTGCAAGATATTCTTTAATCTTTTCGCTTGAGTTGTCATCAAAGCCTAAATCAATATGAACAGGAAAAAGCTCATATCTGATCGGAACCTTTTTTTGTCGCATTGATAGTAGCTTTAACAGAGAAAAGCTATCCCTTCCTCCAGAAATACCAATTAGGATTTTATCATTATGAGTTATAAGATTATAGTCATATATTGCTTTACCAACAAGCTTTTCAATCCTTAAGCTCTTTTTAGCCACAAGTAATCCTTTGTATAATTTATTGTTTTATTAAAAGATTAACCCCTTTTTTATGGTTAGTCAAGGAAAGGTAAGTTTTAATAATAGATTTTGAAGGTTTTAAGGAAATTTTTAATGGAAATTTATTATTATAATAAAGGTTCTTTTATTAAACAAGAATATTAAACTTGACCCCTTGAAGTTTACTATTAATGATCTTTTACAAGTGAAAGCAAAACCTTTTCATAAGCATCAATAACTCTATCCCAAGTATAAGTTCCTTTAATCCTTAAAACAGCATTTTTCTTTAAAGATTGCCTTAAATTCTCATCATTTAAAATAAGTTCCATCTTATAGGCGAGATCAGATGGATCTTTTTTGTAAAAAAGAGCAGAATCCATTGCCACTTCTCTATTAAAAGGCACATCAAGAGCAAATACACAACATCCATATCCTAAAGCCATAAGTAAACCAGGATTTGTTCCACCAACCTCATTACCATGAATATAAGCGTATGAGTTTATGGCAAGCTCTTCAAGATGATAAGGTTTATATATTCCGCCTAAAAATTTTACATTAGGATTTTGGGTTGATTTTAATTTTTTTACAAAAGGACTATCCCAGTTGGCATCTCCCACAATAACAAGCTTTTTTTGGGTTTTTATCTTATTATAAGCAGCTAAGGTTATATCAGCATTATTTTCAGGCTCAAGCCTACTTGCCATAAGGAAATACTCTTCTTTTTTTAACCCATACTCAAAAAGTATCTCAGGATGGGTTGACTCTGTTTTTATGTAAGCACCATAAGGGATA
>JAFDIG010000306.1 GCA_019308145.1 Deltaproteobacteria bacterium
ATCGTTGAAGATATAGCAAAGAAATATAAGCCTTTAAAGATCATTCTTTTTGGTTCTTATGCTTATGGGGAACCTAAAGAAGATAGCGATATAGACCTTTTGATCTTGAAAAAAACTAATAAAAGAAAGGTTGATAGATTTGTAATAGTTAAGAGGATAATCTATAATCCCAATCGGAAAATACCTGTTTCACCTTTAATATATACTCCAAAGGAGTTAGAGGAGCGTCTTAAAATAGGTGATGATTTTATAAAAGAGATAATCAGTAGAGGAATTGTCCTTTATGAAAAATCAGAAGGTTAAAGAATGGTTTGATAGAGGAAAACATGACTTAGATGTTGCGAGGATTCTTCTTAAACAGGAAAACTATTTTGATATAGTACTTTTTCATATTCATCAAGTAATCGAGAAATACCTAAAGGGTTATCTTATCAACAAAAGTTGGAAATTAAAGAAGATACATGATCTTGAATTTTTATAACTGAAACTATAAATTTTAACACAGATTTAAAACAATATCTTGATTTTGGCAGAAAATTAACTGCATTTTATTATGAAGAACGATATCCTCCAGGACCAATTAGTTCTTATACAAAAAAAGAGATAAAAGAAATGCAAAAAATAGCAGAGGAGATTATAAACAGGCTGAAGGAAGAAATAGAAGACCAATTTTCATAAATTGCCTATGCAATATCTAAACCAGCAAATTCTCTTCCACAAGCTCAACAATATCTTTAATGATAAGATTTGATTTTGATTGAATCCCTTTTAAGGCATCCTCAAGCATTACCAAACATTTAGGACATGCAACTATTAAATAATCAATATCAAGGGATAAAGCCTCTTTTATCCTATGGTAATTTAACCTTTTATCCTTCTCTTCCTCTTGCTTCCATATCCCTCCACCTCCTCCACCACAGCAGAAGCTATTTCTTTTATTTAAAGGAAGCTCTACAAGAGAAAATCTCAATAGGTTTATAATTTCCCTTGGAGCATCATAGATATTTAAATATCTACCAAGATAGCATGGATCATGAAAAGAGACCTTTTTATTCCCCTTTATTTGATTAAGTCTTATCCTTTTTGTTTTTAAAAGCTCAGCTAAAAGTTGAGTTGAATGCATAACTTTAGCTTTAATTTCAGGATAATCCCTTTTTAAGCTTACCAATGAATGAGGATCAGTAGTAACAATAAGGTTAAAATTCTTCTTTGATAATATCTTAAGATTTTCTTCCTTTAGCTCTTCAAAGAGTCCTTCCTCTCCTATGGTGCGAACGTCACCCCCGCTATTTTTCTCCTTTGAAAAAGCAATACCAAAATCAATACCTGCATGATGGAGGATCTTTGCAAACGCAATGGTTACCTTTTTAGCACGAGTATCAAAGGATGCAAAATCCCCAACAAACCACAAGATATCTGCTTTTTCTTTTCCTATATCTTTCAGGTCAAAGTCAAGCATATCCACCCAGTTTCCTCTTGTATTCTCTGACTCGCCAAAGGAGTTTCCTTCTTCAGCAATATTTTCAAGTGCTTCCTGGATGCCAGGATCAACCTTTCCTTTATCTATCAGCTCCTTTCTTAGCTTTGCAACAAAAGGCAGATGATTGATCAGAGCTGGACAATGTTCGCTACAAGATAAACAAGTTGTGCATGCCCATAAAGAGGAAGAAAGGATTATATCATCAATGAGTTCATCTTTTTTTGTATTTAAAAGCTCCTCATATTCGCCTATAAAGATATCGCCTTCTTTTTTTCTTAAAAAATTTCTTATATCAAGGATCAATTCTCTTGGAGACAAAGGAAGCCCAGTGTAAGTTGCAGGACATATTTCATGACATCTTCCACATCTTGTGCATGCTTCAAGGTTTAAAACTTCATCATAAGTGAAATCTATAAAATCAAGTTTATGATCCTCTTCCTCTGAGATTTCAGGCTGAAGAGAGGATAAAAGATATGGCTCTTTCCTTTTTAGTAATAATTTAAATGGATCAGCTATAATATGAAAAGCTTTTGAATAGGGTATATAGCTGATAAAAAATAGAGCTGCTAAAGCATGTATCCACCATAAGAGATGATAAAACCCTTTTGATGGGAAAAGAGCTTTGGATATTAAAAAACCAACAAAGGAGAAAAGAGGAAACTTTTCTATCTCAAGATTCAATCTAAACGCTTCAAGGATAAAACCAGTTATTCCAATAAAGAAGAGAAGCCCTAAAAAGAGCCAATCCCCAATTATATAAGATGATCTGCTATATTCATTAGAGGCTCTATCCATCCTTTTATAATCTAAGGCTTTTGAGCGAGAAAATATTCTCCTAAAAATAAAAAACAAGATACCTAAGATAAGAAGCGATCCCGCAATCTCCATTACAAAAGAGAAATAGAGATAAAATCTTCCATGAAAGAAGTTTAAGCTTTTTGATATCAAATCTAAGATATCGGAATTGATAAAGATGATAAAAGTTCCAACAAAGAGGAGAAAAAAGCCCCAGAAGATGGCTAAATGTGATACTCCGTTTAGAATTTTATCCTTGATTATGCTCTGATTAGAAAATATAAGAGAGATCCCTTTTTTAAGAGATAATCTTAAAGGAGAAGAGGTTGCCCTTTTAATCCTTTTTATAAATCTTATTATCCCGTAAAAAAAGATAATAAGAGAAATCAAAGTAAGGATATAAAATAAAAACTTAGATGATCCTGATAAGAGAAAAAAGACCTGTCGTGTTATACCGTTATCCATGAGAAGATGCCTTTATCTTATTGATTAATGCAGGAACAACTTCTAAGACATCTCCAAGTATTGCCTCATCTGCTATATTGAATATAGGTGCCTGTGGATCGTTATTTATTGCAACAATATGATGAGAATTGTAGAGTTTTGGCTTTACCGTTTTGCCAGATTGACCAACTTGCCTTGATTTTGGCAACCAGCCATTATCAACCACTGGTCTTGTTGCAGCTAAAACGCCGCCAAGAAGATCTGCTAACTCTTCAACGATT
>JAFDIG010000307.1 GCA_019308145.1 Deltaproteobacteria bacterium
AAAGAGTTAAGCAAAACCTTTTCAAAGTTAAAAGATTTATCAGAAAAGGAGCGGGCATCTATAGATGCTATGACAAAAGGGATCATCAATAAGATATTTCATGAGCCAGCCACAAGGTTAAAAAGAGCAGAACTTTCAGCCAACTCTACCCTTTATATAGAGGTGATAAGAGAGCTTTTTGGTCTTGATGATATTAAAGATTAAATTATTAAAAAAAAATTAACAATAGCTCAATAACCTTTATATTCTGCTATGTGATCACAAGTAAGGATACTCTTATTTTTAAAAAATATTACTTAACCCGATAAAATATCTATAACTCTTCTTATTTAATCCCTTTGAAGATGATAAATGTATTTGACAAAAGAGAAAAAGGTATATATATTAATTTAGATAAAACTAAAAAACCAAATTAGTCACATGGTCGCTAAAATGAAAGGAAAGAAAAGGCTTATTTTAGATTCTGCAAAAACCCTTTTTCCTCACTTTGGTTTAAAAAAAACAACTGTAGATGAAATAGCAAGGTTAGCAAAAATAGGAAAAGGAACAATATATAGATATTTTGCAAGTAAAGAAGATATATTTTTAGAGGTTATAGAGGAAGAGGGGAAGATTTTGCAGAACCAGCTCCATAAGGCTATTAATAAGGTAGTTTCTCCTCAAGAGAAGCTTCGTATTTTTGTTTTTACTTGGATTAAAGCGCTTAAAAAGCTTGCTAATTATTACAATATATTCAAAGAGGAATATATAAAGCAATACCCTTTTATTAAACAGGTAAGAGAAAAAAATTTTGAAAGAGAAGAGGATATTATTAAATCTATTCTTGAAGAGGGCGTTAAAAAAGGGATATTTAACATAGATGATGTTAAAAGAACCTCTCGTGTTATACTTAATGCTATTAGAGGTATGGAATACTCATGGATTATGAAAAAGAGCGAATTTGATTTTCAGCAATCTATAAAAAAATTTATCGATCTATTAATCAAAGGTCTTGAGAAAAGAGAAGGATATGTAAGGAGGTAATAACATGAAAGATCTAAATATTTTTCGTGGTCTTAAAAAGCATAAAGATGATAAAGGCAACCTTGAACAACGTTTTGTAACTGAAGGAGTAGATTTTCTTCTTAAACTTTCTACCAGATTTCCAAATAAGGTTTGGAATAAACTTTTAAAGTTAGGGGAAGCTTTAGATACTACAGGTGAATTTAGATCTGCAATAACGGCGATGAGAGAAGGTTTAAAGATGAATCATCCTTTGTTAAAGATCCCAATTTTTGTTGCCAAAAAATCCCCTAATTGTAGAAAAAAATTGATAAAAAATTTCTTTTTAAATGCGGTTCTAAAGGGTAGGAAGAAAAGGATTGAGTTTGCAAAAGTTCATAACACACCAGAGCCATTTTTCTTTGTTATATCTCCTACTATGAAGTGTAATCTTCACTGTATAGGTTGTTATGCAGGCAATTATCCACATCTGGCAGAACTTCCACTTGAAGTTATTGATAAAGTATTTACTGATGCTAAGGAAATGGGTATATATTTTATCACTGTTTCTGGCGGGGAACCATTTATGAAGAAGGGACTTACGGATCTTTTTGCTAAACATGATGATATCATGTTTCAAGTATATACAAATGGAACCCTTATAGATATGGATCTTGCAAAAAAGCTCGCAGATTTAGGAAATGTCGCTCCTGTTATTGCTCTTGAAGGATTAGAAGAAGAAACAGATTATCGCCGTGGCAAGGGGGTATTTAAGAAGATCTCCAAAGCCTTTGATAACTTAAATAAAGCTGGTGTGATTTATGGATTTTCTACTGTTCCAGCCTCTTATAATTATTCAACCTTATTAAAGGAAGATTTTTACAAATTTCTTGTTGATAAAGGTGTGCTGTTTGGCTGGTTGTTCCAGTATATCCCTATAGGACGCGAGCCTGATATAAAATTAATGCTTACCCCTGAACAGAGGGTAACTTTATATGAAAAAACACAAGAGATCCGAAATAAATATCCTCTATTTGTATCTGATTTTTGGAATGATGGTGATTTTGTAAATGGCTGCTTAGCTGGAGCAAGAAGTGGTGGCGGTTATTTCCATATTAACAGCAAAGGGGATGTTGAACCATGTGTATTTGTTCATTTTGCCCAGGATAATATCATAGATATTTACAACAGAGGTGGGCATCTTTGGGATGCTCTTAACTCCTCATTTTTCAAAGCAATACGAGCAGGGCAACCTTGGGGTGAAAAACATCAAATGCCATGCATGGTTATTGATCATCCTCATTGCTTACGAAATCTTGTAAGAAAAACCCATCCAAAGCCAACTGAAGAAGGGGTAGAACTTCTCATTCAAGATTCTCCTATAAGCAAACATCTTGATAGGTATTCAGCAAAACTTGATTCTCTATTAGAGGAAAAAGGAACAGGAAGATTAAAGAAAGAGGAAAAAGAGGTTGCCTAACTTTAAAAAATCAATTTTGCTTTCTTTTTTAAAATTGTAAATTTTCAACAGAGGGGTTAATCCCCTCTGTTTGTCTTTATATAAAAATTTCTTGTTATATATATAAATTTATAGTAATTTATTCTTAAGATGATGAAAAATTCAAAAATAGTAATTTAGTTCCCGCCATATTTAGCATTGTAATGAAGAAACCTATAAAATCCGAGTTTAAAGGGATATTTTAATGAAAAGAAAAAAGATAGGTTTGGCACTTGGGAGTGGTTCTGCTCGAGGACTTGCCCATATTGGGGTTATAAAGGTTCTTGAGCAAGAAGGCATACCAATTGATGTTGTAGCTGGCACCAGTATAGGAGCTCTAATTGGTGCTCTTTATGCAGCAGGTTTAACACCTTCA
>JAFDIG010000308.1 GCA_019308145.1 Deltaproteobacteria bacterium
TTAGCCACTAATTATGATTATTTTCTCTCTGTTGGCTTTAGCTATACCTTTGGTTCTATTTACAGCAATGTCGTCAATCCCAGATTTGGTGGTAGAGGTTGGCGCCGCTACTAATTGTAATTATGAGATTGGGGTCAGAGCTTTATAAGTTTCATAATTATCAGGGTTACTTCTAATCAGCCTTATTAAATGTTATTAGCATTGACTTAAAGAATAGACGGTTGAGCGTTGAAAAATTATTTTAAATACCTGAAAGAAAAACTGAGAATCAAAGATTACAGACACTTAAAATCTAGACTGCTTCAAAAAAGCAAAAGACTCAATTTAGCTCAGCTAGCTAAGGAAGTTGAGCCCTTTCTGTTTTCCCCAGTGATTCAAAAAAAGTACTCTTATTTGATGAGTATATAAAGGCCTATGAATTCGAATAGAAAAGAAACCTTTTCTTCCTGTCAAGATCAATATTGCTCTATCTCCCGGATAAATCTCTTAACCTGGAGGAAGTAAGGCGGAATTGTTAATTGACCGTAATTTATGAAAATGTTAAATATATGATTGAGGCCGGAGTGGCGAAATTGGCAGACGCGCTGGACTCAAAATCCAGTTCTGGGCAACCAGAGTGTGGGTTCGAATCCCTCCTCCGGCATTGGTTTTCCCCTGGTAATTTCTTAATTTAGTTATTTTTTAATTTCAGTCCCATTACGTTATTTTCAGCAAAATTTAACAATTTTTGTGACAAATCTGTGACATGGAAGGAAGACTATTTTATTAAAAAATTAATTTAAATAGTTTTCCTCAATTTTTACTTTCATTGAGCTTATGCCATTTTAAGCTTTTTTGACACAAAAATGTCAAAAGAGCGTCAAATCTATTTTATATTTTTGGATGATAAAGGTTGCTTAATGATAGGGTTTCAATCTTTATTCATTGTTTACTAATAAAGTAATAAAAAGCTTTAAGAGGCGATGACATAGTTTTCAAATCTCACCTTTTATAATTATAAATACCGGCGGTTATGCTCTTGTCAACTTTTATAGGATGTTTTATCTTAAAGATATGGATGAAAGAAAGCTCTATAAACAAAGAAACTGGTTGGAGGAACAGGTCAGGAGAGGTCTCAGTTTGAGAGAGATTGCTAACCTTGCTGATTGCTCTCATACGACAGTTAATCGGTGGGTGAAAAAACTGGAAATAAAAGTAAATGGAAGAGGTAGGGAGGTGGAGTTGAGAAATTTATTACTCAGTCTGGATGAAAAAATTACTGGTAGAGAAATCAGAGAACAGTTTAAGACAGCGGTTACTGTAGAGCAGAAGAAGAGAAAAATGCCAATTCCTAAAAAAGGAAAGGCTGAGGCTGGTTTAGAGAAGATAGATTATACAGTGGATGATGAGATGGATAAGATTATGCTTATGTTTGAAGGCCATTATTGAGGAGCAGTTTTGAATGTTTATTTATATAAAATTATATGGTTTAAAAAAAATCTTCGCTGGTATGCGGTCTCAGAGCTTGGTAGAGGCATTTTTTCATACCATTGTAGGTTGATATTAACTCTGAGAATAAGGTCGTATCTGTTCAGGTAAGTTGTAGCATTTTTACTAAATCAACTATAACATTTTAATAAAATCAATGATAACATAGGTCTGGAGCTGAAACATTTAATCTATTCCTGAAGGGGATTAATGAAATTCACTGAGGTTAAAACTTCTGGATGTAACAGGTTGAGTTTGGTAGCAGGTGAAGGTAAAGGTTTGGAAATAGCCAAAAATTGGTTTTTCAACTGCTGGATGAGGTAGATAATCCCAGAGATTTACCAAAGGTAGTTAAATCAGGTTGTAAATCAGGACAGGTTGAGGGGTGGTTAACAGAGGTAGATATCGGCACTCTGAGGAGTGGTTGAAATCAGGTTGAGGTGGTTGAATCAGGACTTACCTCTGGTTTTTTTGTCATTAATGTTGCCTATCAAAAAAAGTTGACATAATAATTATTATCTGGATTCTGTTTGTTATCTAAGTAACAAAAAACAAACAACTTACAGGAATGGGCTAATAAATGGGAAAAAATTTTAATAATTTTTAAAAAATCGTCCCATTTTACCTTATTTTTGGGCTGTTTTTGACTAAATGGAAGTAAAAATCAGCTAATTTTTAAATAAAAAATCCCACTGTTTTAGTAAGATTCCTAGTTTTTATTATTATCTTTTTATTTTTTGATGGTAGTGGATTATTGAGAAGAAAAAATACGTTCTGAATGGTATCTGTTTTAGGGTGTTCAGTGAGCGGTTAAAACACTGGAAGAAATGAGAAATAGCTGGTAAGGCGAATCAGGATTTTTATATCGTTTACGGGCTTGTGTTACTTCAGTTCTCTTAATAAGGGGAAGATAAATTTTTGAGTAAAAATTTCAGGTTTTTTGAAGGTATAGTAAAGTGAGAGGTTAAAAATGCCAGACTGGAAGACTAAAAATCGGTTCAGAAGAATGAAAAACTTACTCAGGTCATATGATAGAATTGTCTCAAGCGGAGAGGCTCTTCATACAAAGGATATAGTCCTCTGGTTGCTGGAAGAAGCATTAAGTCCATATAGGTATGAGCCTCTGGATGAAGAGACCTTGATAAAGAGAGCAAGGGAAGCCGTCCAGGAATACGAAAAAAAGTATGGTGTAATCCCGCTATAAATTAATTTTTTAAAATTTTTTTAATCTCCAGGGGTAGAAATTTAAATTTCTACCCTTTGAACACGGCTCTATGTTAAAAAGTGTGATAAATAATAAGCAAGCTTATTAAAATAAAAGAAGATAGCAGCATCTGACATATAGCGCCTATTTCAGACTAGGGTTAAATTCATCTTTGCCC
>JAFDIG010000309.1 GCA_019308145.1 Deltaproteobacteria bacterium
GTTTTAAAACGCACATCAAAAGGTCGATCAGAAGAAGAGTTAAAAAAAATAGAAGATGATTTAACTGATGACCAAAAATATATTTTAAGTTTGATAGATGGTAAAAAAACAGTAGAAGAGATTGTTGATCAATCTCTTATGGGGAGATTTAATACTTACAACATCCTTGCAAGTTTGTGGGACATGGGGTTGATTGAAAAAAGTTCTCTTGAGGCTACAATGAAGTTTAAAACGCAGAGAAGCTTTATTTCTCCTGAAAGGATATATGTTACCGCAACTGTAATTATTATAGGAATTCTTGCTTTTTTTGTAGTTAGTTATTTTAATCAATTTTTTACAAATAAAGAGTTTTTATTTAAGAAAACAACCAAAGACATAATAACAGCAGAAAATTTGCGTGATGATTTTAAGATCGATAAAATAAAAAATAGTATTAAGTTATTTTATTTAAATAAAGGTTATTTCCCGAAGCAACTCAAAGAAGTCGTTGAAGCTGGTTTTTTAAAGGAATCAGATATTCTCAATTTTCAAGGTAAACCTTTTCTTTATATTAAAACTAAAAAAGGATTTTCTGTTAAAAATAGAAAATTAGAGTCTCCTTAAAAATAAAAGTTAAACATTCTAAACTTTTTTATAAATATTGTTTAAAAACTTTTCTATTTTTTAGCCCTTTAATGATTTACATATAAAAAGGGCTTACTTTTTAGGTAAAGATTGATGAGAGCAAATATCCATAAAGAAAAAATATTGATCCTTGATTTTGGTAGTCAATATACGCAACTAATAGCAAGAAAGATTAGGGAAAAGAAGGTTTATTGTGAGATACATCCATTTAATGTTGGGCTCTCTTTTATTAAAAGATTTTCTCCTCAAGGAATTATTCTTTCAGGTGGACCTGCAAGTGTTTATGAAGATACTGCTCCTTCTATTTCTAAGGAAATCTTTGAAATGGATGTCCCAATACTTGGGATATGTTATGGAATGCAGTTAATTGCTCATCTATTAGGTGGAAAAGTTGTCAGGTCAGGGGAGAGGGAATATGGGTTTGCTCAATTAATGATTGACAAAGAGTCTGAGCTTTTTAAAGATTTTAATACCACTGATAAATACAAAGTATGGATGAGCCATGGGGATAGAATTTTAGAACTTCCTGAAGGTTTTGTCAAAATCGCACATTCTGAAAATTCTCCTATTGCAGCAATGGAGAATAAAGAAAAGAAAATCTTTGGTCTCCAATTTCATCCAGAAGTTGCTCATACTCCATCAGGTAGTAAAATTATAAAAAATTTTCTATTTAGTATCTGTTCACTTTCTGCCCAATGGACAATGAAATCATTCGTAGAGGAATCCATTAAAGAGATTAAAAGGAGAGTAAAGGATAATAGAGTGATATGTGCTTTAAGCGGAGGAGTTGACTCTTCTGTAGTAGCACTGCTTATACATAAAGCAATAGGGGATAATCTCACTGCTATTTTTGTGAACAATGGGCTTTTAAGAAAAAATGAAGCTCAAACAGTAAAAGAACAATTTAAAAATAAATTTAATATAAATCTTAGATATGTGGATGCAGAGGATATATTTTTAGAAAAACTTAAAGGGGTAGTGGACCCTGAAGAGAAAAGAAAAATTATTGGAAATGAGTTTATTTATCTTTTTGAAAAAGAGGCAAATAAGATAGGAGATGTGAAATTTCTTGCACAAGGAACATTATATCCAGATGTGATAGAAAGTGTTAGTTTTAAAGGGCCATCAGCAGTAATTAAAAGTCATCATAATGTTGGAGGATTACCAGAAAGGATGAACCTCGAACTAATTGAACCCTTACGTGAATTATTTAAAGATGAGGTAAGAGAAGTTGCCTACGAGTTAGGCATGGACGAGGATATTATATGGAGACAACCTTTCCCTGGACCAGGATTAGCTATACGGATAATTGGTGAGGTTACTCTTGAAAGGTTAGAGGTATTAAGAGAAGCAGACTATATTGTTCAAGAAGAAATAAAAAAAGAAGGTTTGAATAAAAAGATATGGCAAGCCTTTGCAGTTTTATTGCCAGTAAAAAGTGTTGGTATTATGGGGGATAGTCGTACCTATCAAAATGTTGTTGCTTTAAGAATGGTTGAAAGCAGGGATGGAATGACCGCTGATTGGGTAAAATTGCCGTATGATATCTTAACCCGAATTTCAACAAGGATCATCAATGAAGTGCGAGGTGTTAATAGAGTGGTTTACGATATTAGTTCAAAACCACCAAGCACTATAGAGTGGGAATAAATTATGGAACATTCAAATTTTGTTCATCTTCATATACATAGTGAGTACAGCCTTTTAGATGGAGCGATTCGGTTTAAGGATCTCATGGAAAGGGCAAATATTTTCAAGATGCCAGCATTAGCTCTTACTGATCATGGAAATATGTTTGGCGCTTTGGAGTTTTATAATTTAGCAAGGGATGCTGGTATAAAACCTATCTTGGGGTGCGAAATTTATCTTTCACCTTATCCCATATCTCATGGAAATAAAGAAAAGGGGGAATCTAATTATCATCTGGTTTTACTTGCAAAAAATGAGATAGGTTACAAAAATCTCATAAAATTGGTATCAATAGGCTATTTAAAAGGTTTTTATTATAAGCCAAGGGTTGATAAAGAGTTGTTAAAAAAATATAGTGAAGGTTTGATCGCACTTTCAAGTTGTTTAAAAGGTGAGGTTCCATCTCTTGCGATATCCAATAAAATGGATGAAGCAATCTTAGCAGCAAAAGAGTATCTTTCAATTTTTGGAAAAGGCAATTTCTTTCTTGAGCTTCAGGAAAATGGAATAAAAGAGCAGAGTATA
>JAFDIG010000310.1 GCA_019308145.1 Deltaproteobacteria bacterium
GCAAAGAGATAGGAATATGACAGAAAAAAAAGAGGATCGTAAACAAACCCCTGAAAGCTTTGGTGAGATATTAAGAAATTTTAGGAAGGAAAGCGGTGTCTCTTTAGAACAGATTTCAGTTCTGACCAAGGTAAATAAGGGGCAGCTTCTCGCTATGGAAGAAGGTAGATGGGATCTTCTCCCAGCTCCTGTTTTTATTAGAGGATTCGTCAAGTTATACGCAAAAGCAATAGGAAAGGAACCAGATGAGCTTCTCAATCTCTTTGATCAAATATCCATAGAAAAAGAATATGAAGAGCATAAAGAGGCAACAAAGACCAAAGAAAAAGAAAAAAATAAAAAGGGATATCTATTATTGATTGTTGCTCTTTTTGTTGTGATTATTGTTTCATTGATGTGGCTTTCAAGTCATAGAAAACGTTCTACTATTTTTATTTCAAAAAAGAATGAAGAAAGTAAAATTAACACAACCTCTACCTCCTCTATCATTACCACAACTACTACATCAACTACAACAACTATTGAAGAAGCAAAGGAGGAAAAGGGAATAAAATTGGTAATAAAGGCAAAAGAGTATACCTGGATTGGTATTTCTGTTGACGGTGAAAAACAAAAAGGGCTCTTTTTGCATGAAGGTGATGTCATTACTAAAACAGCAAAGAATAGCATAGAATTAAAGGTTGGTAATGCTGGCGGTATTGATATAGAATATAATGGAAAAGAATTAGGTTCCCCTGGGAAAAGAGGAGAGGTCAAAAAACTTATTTTCCCTCCTGTGAAAAAAGAAGATAAAAAAGAAGAAAATCTTTAAATCGCAGGCATTGGTGGTATACCATCTTTGCTCCAGCCTCGCATTTGATAATATTGTTTAAGCATTAAATTTAATTCTTTTTTTGTAATCCCTCTTTTTTTATCCCCCAATGTTTCAGATAAAAGCCTACGTGGCAGAGTATCATCTGCTTTTGTAACACCTTCTCTTAAATTATAATGTCGGGCTAAATCTGTTATACGTGCTGCTATTTTTCTTAAGCCATTCTGATCATATCTTGTCCCAATAAGTGCATGCACGATCTCTATTATTTCTTCCCATCCAATTAAATCTTTATAAAATCTGCATAATATCAAAGCATCAAATAATGTAAGCCTATCCTCCTGCTCCACTAACAATTTTGCTTTTCCATTAATCATAGAGGGATCAACCTCTCCTGAAATCTCTTTTGTATAAAAACTTGAACGGAGATGACATGCTCCTCTATCTGAAGTGGCATATGCTAATCCCATTCCTTTTAAAATTCTTGGTTCATATCCTGCTGGTTCTAATCCCTTAACATGAATGGCCAAATTCTGCAGGTCCCATTTTTTACTTGCATAAATGATCCCATTTGCCAAAATTTCTCCAATGCCTTCCTTTTTAGCAATCATTTCAAGAAGTTTGGCTATAGCATCAACATCACCATATTCTATTTTAAAGGAGATCTTTTTTCGTTTTGTTGCCTCTATGGCAAATGCTACAAGATTGCCCGCAGAAATGGTGTCCATGCCAAGCCGATCACAAAGATCATTTAAATAGATGATCTCTTCGATTGATGTAATCATGCAGAGTCCACCAAATGCATATATGGTTTCATACTCTGGGCCACCAACCGTTAATCCAGCATGTCGCCCATATTTAACTGTTGATTGCTTAGAACAGGATAGAAAACAGTCAGGACAAGAGCGGGAGGATATCTCACAGCGCTCAATCAATGATTCCCCACTTACATTTTCCCAGCCATTTAGTGTTCCTTTTGACCAATATTTAGTTGGGAAACCGCCTAATTCATTCATAATGCTTACCAGTATGCTGGTTCCCATCTTTTGATATCCCTCTATTCGTGGATCATCTTTACCATTTTCTATGATAATCTCATTTATCTCTTTAATCCTTTTAGGATCATAAATCTCTCTTCTTTTTTCCCCATGAAAAACTATACCTTTAAGCTTTTTTGAGCCAAGCACAGCTCCAACTCCTGTCCTGCCAGCAGAACGCCAATAGTTGTTAGCAATAACAGAAAATTTAATGAGTCTTTCACCTGCCGGACCTATTACGATTGCTTGGGCACCTTTTTTGCCAACCCTTTTAAGCAATTTGTCCTCTGCCTCATATATTTCTAATCCCCATATATCTTTAGCATCAAAAAAGTTTACCCCTTTATCTGTAATCTCAAGAAAGCCTGGTTTATCTAAGGCTCCTTTTATTACGATAGCGTCAAATCCTGTGCGGCTTAAGGGGATAGAAACATCACCGCCTGAATATGATTCTGAGTATATACCAGTTTGTGGTGATTTTGTATAAACCCCATATCTTGATGAACCTAAAAGCCCTGTATCAGTAGCAGGACCATGAGTAAATATAATAGAATTTAACGGAGAAAGGGGATCTATCTTTGGTTGATTTTCTTTAAATAATAGATATGTTCCAATTCCTTTTCCTCCGAGATAAAGGGAATAAATGTTTGGGTTTAATGATCTAATCTCAGATGATCTTTTTGATAGATCAATAAATAATATCTTTTCAAAAAAGCCTTTCATAAGAATAACCTTATTTTATTAAAACTATAATGGTTTTTAAGTAATTAAAATTTTTTTAACAGAAAAAAGGGAATTTTTTATTTTAAGGACTTTAAAAGAATCAGAACTCAAAAAGAAGACCAATATAGTAGGTGATACCAGATAGATCAAGACCCTTTTCACCAAAACTATTAATTCCAGAATAACGAGCCTCAAAAACAAGAAAACTATTTTCAACACCCCATTCTCTTTTAAGATTTCTGGCATTTTCTCTGTCTAAT
>JAFDIG010000311.1 GCA_019308145.1 Deltaproteobacteria bacterium
TAATTTTGGATGTCGCTTTATCCAAATATCCACGGATGAAGTTTATGGTTCCCTTGGTGATGAAGGATATTTTACTGAAGATTCCCCCCTTCTCCCAAACAGCCCTTACTCAGCTAGCAAAAGTTCAGCCGATCTTTTGGTTAGGGCATATTTTAAAACCTATGGATTAGATGCAATAATTACTCGTTGTTCAAATAATTATGGTCCTTACCAATTCCCGGAAAAATTGATCCCTCTTATGATAAGCAATGCCCTTGAAGATAAAAAGCTGCCTGTCTATGGCACAGGGAAAAATGTAAGGGATTGGATACATGTAAAGGATCATTGTCGCGCTATTGATTATGTAATCCATCATGGTAAATCTGGAGAAATCTATAACATAGGTGGAAACAATGAGAAAACAAATATAGAGATTGTTGAAACCATTCTTGAGATTATTGGTAAACCAAAAAGTCTTATTCACTTTGTAAAGGATAGACCAGGCCATGATTTTAGATATGCAATTGATTCATCAAAACTTAAAAAAGAGTTAGGTTGGAAACCAACAATTCCTTTTGAAGATGGGTTAAAAGAGACGGTAAAATGGTATATTGATAATCAAGCATGGTGGAAAAGGATAAAGAGTGGTGAATATAGACTATATTATGAAAGGATGTATAGTAATAGGTGAAAAGAAAAAGAATAGTGATATTTGGTGCTAATGGCATGCTCGGTCATGATCTACGCAAGGTTTTAGAAAAGGATTATGATCTTGTTCTAACAGATATTCAAGATGGTGATATTAGAGATTTTTCATTTGTTGAAAAATTCTTAAATAAAAACCTTCCTTCCATTGTAATAAATTCAGCAGCATATACAGATGTCGATGGATGTGAAAAAAATCAAAAAATAGCAATGGAAGTTAATGCTTATGGTGCTGGCAATATAGCAAAGGCATCTAAAAAGATATCTTCTTGGCTAATTCATATAAGCTCGGATTATGTTTTTGACGGTAAAAAGAATTTACCCTATAAAGAGGACGATCCTATCAATCCTTTAAGTATATATGGAAAATCCAAGGCACTGGCTGAAGAGTTAGTGAGAAAAGAAGCAAACAATTATTTAATCATACGGCCACAATGGCTTTATGGCAAAGCTGGAAAAAATTTTGTATTTACCATTTTAAATTTATCAAAAAAGCAAAAAGAGATAAAAGTAGTGGCAGATCAGTTTGGCTCCCCTACATATACCTATGAGCTCTCAAAAGCAATTAAAGTTGCTATTGAAAAAAAATTGCAAGGCATTTTCCATATTGCTGCAAGTGGTTATTGCAGCTGGTATGATTTTGCAAAAGAGATACTAAAAATTTCTGGTATCACAGAAACAGAGGTTATCCCTATATCAAGTGATGACCTTAAAAGACCTGCATCTCGTCCTAATAACTCTAAATTAGATTGCTCAAAATGGCAAAAATTCACCTCTTTTCCTATGAAGAGTTGGCAAAAGGCATTAAAAGATTTTATCTTATCTATTAAACAAGAGGGTATATTTAAATGAATATATGTGTAATTGGAACAGGTTATGTTGGACTTGTTACAGGTACTTGTTTAGCTGAATTCGGAATGAATCTAACTTGTGTTGATAAAGATGAAACAAAAATTCAACTTTTATCAAAAGGAAAGGTTCCAATTTATGAGCCAGGCTTAGAAGATCTTCTTAAAAAGAATATAAAAGAAGGAAGAATATCTTTTTCAACTAACTTAAAAGAAGCAGTAAAAAAAAGTCTTGTTATATTTATAACAGTTGGCACCCCTCCTAATTCTAATGGTGGGGCTGATTTGAAATATATAAAAGAGGTGGCAGAGGAAATAGGTAGCTATATTGATAGTTATAAAGTAATAGTTATAAAAAGCACTGTACCAGTTGGAACAGGGCAAAAGGTAAAAAAGTGGATTAAAGCTAATCTTAAAACCCCAGTAAGTTTTGATCTGGTTTCAAATCCAGAGTTTCAAAGAGAAGGATCTGCCATAAACGATTTTATGAGACCAGATCGTGTAACCATTGGAGCAGAGTCAGAACAGGCTATAGCTATCATGAAAGATATTTATAGTGCTCTTTATATTAATGAAACACCTTTTATTATAACAAATATTGAAACAGCTGAAATGATAAAGTATGCATCAAATGCTTTTTTAGCCTTAAAAATTTCATATATAAATGAAATAGCAAACTTATGTGAAAAAATGGGTGCAGATGTCCACCATGTAGCAAGGGCAATGGGTTTAGATGGCAGAATAGGAAGAAAATTTCTTCATCCAGGCCCTGGGTTTGGAGGTAGTTGCTTTCCTAAAGATACAAAAGCACTTTCATTTATAGCAAAAGAGATCGGAGAAAAAACAGAGATAGTAGATGCATTAATTAGGGTAAATGAAAATCAAAAAAAACGTATGATCACAAAAATTAAGAATATGGTAGGTGATCTTAAAGATAAAACTATTGCAATTTTAGGACTTTCTTTTAAGCCTAACACAAATGATATGAGAGAAGCTCCTTCTATTACTATTATTAAAGGGCTTCTTGAGTTAGGTGCGAATATAAAAGCTACTGATCCTGCTGCTATTGAAAATGCAAAAGAGATTTTACCTAATATAAAATATTTTAAAGACCCATATAAAGCTATTGAAGGAGCAGATGCTGTTGTGTTAATAACTGAATGGAATCAATATAGACGAATGGATCTGGAAAAAATCAAATCTCTTTTAAGAAAACCTATTTTTATTGATCTTAGAAATGTCTATGAACCTGAAAAGATGAGAGGAATGGGATTTAAATATTGTGGGGTTGG
>JAFDIG010000312.1 GCA_019308145.1 Deltaproteobacteria bacterium
TTTAGAAAAACCATATAACCTTCATTGATTTTCAAAAGTCTATAAAATGAAACCATAGAGATTTATCCACCGGTTAATGCAGATCCCAAATAATTATTTTTTAGACCGCGCTCCATTTGATGTTTATGCATGAATAGCTTTTATGCCATATTTACTACTTTGCTCCTTATATTTAAAGATTGACATATGGAGAAGTTTACTTTAGCTTGAAAAAAATTTGCTTTATTATGAGTAGGTTTGTTATCTGGTAAAATCCTTGCGAGGAAATCACTGGGTAGTGAATGGTTAAAAAAGACTTAATTGATAAATGGATTAAGGAAAAATCAATAAGTAACTTATTGGAAATGGATATTTTAAAGGGAAGATTAAGTATTTTATTTATGCAAGCAAATCCTGAGGAACTTAAAAAATTTGTACCGATTATAGACAAAATTATTAGAAAACCAAAAGTCAGAGGAGAAGCTCTTTATTATATACTTAAATATTTAGAGAAAAGTATACTATTTGACCCATTAGAAGTGTTTAATTTGCTTGAGATTTTACTATCAAATGTTGGAGATGATTTTTACAATTTAAGAGATTATATTCCAGCTAGTCATTCAAAAGCTCCTTTAAACATAATAAACACAATTTTAGAATGCTATCCAGAGAAAGAAAATAGAGCTTTAGAAGCATTAGATAAGCTAATAAAACTTAATTGGAGAGGCGTAAATGAGTATTTATATGCGCTGGATAGGTTTTGAAATAAAACGGAGTACATAACCATGCCTGAAATATTTACCATAAAAGCAAGTGATTTTAAAAAATGAACATAAAAGAATTAATTGAAATCGGTGAATCAGAAACTGTGGAATTTAAAAAGTCAACAGGTGAGTGGAAGGAGATAGTAGAAACAATTTCTGCCTTTGCCAATAAAAAGGGTGGGAGAAATGTTTGATCCAAATTTTAAGTATACAAATACTATTGTTACTAATCTTGTTGAGATAACTTCCGCAAGGGAAATTATTTTAAATGCTTATCTTATCCCCAAGTGGGGGGTTTCTTTAAGAAGAGAGGCGTTGATTAGGGCAACCCATGCATCTACTGCCATCGAAGGTAATCCATTAACACTTGAGGAAGTGAGTAAGCTCGCGCAAGGGAGGGAAATAACCGCAAACAGAAGGGCAAAACAGGAAGTGCTTAATTACCTTAAGGTTCTGGAATCTATAGAAAAATATCAGAAAGACGGAAAAATTTTAGAAAAGCATATTCTTAATATTCATAGAGATATTACACGAGATACTCTTGAAAATCCTGAATGGGAAGGAAAATACAGAAAAATTCAGGTATATGTTGGCAATAAAATTACAGGTGAGGTGATATTCACACCTCCATCACCAGAAGAGGTTCCAGGGTTGATGAGAAGCTTTATTGAATGGCTTAATTCAAAGGAATCTTTCAATCTTCACCCTGCTATTGTTGCTGGCATTTCTCATTATGAGTTTGTGAGGATTCATCCTTTTGCTGATGGGAATGGAAGATGTGCTAGGGCTCTTGTCACGCTTATCTTCTATATAAGAAAGTTTGATATAAAGAGGTTCTTCGCTCTTGATGATTATTATGATAGTGATAGAAAAGCATATTACTCAGCGTTGAAATCAGTAGATCAGAAAACACTTGACCTAACTCAATGGCTTGAATACTTTACAGAGGGCGTTAAACTATCAATACTAAAGGTAAAAGAAAGAGTTTTACAGTTATCTATTGAAAAAGGAAGGATAGAAAGAAAAGGGCAGATTGCACTTAATGAGAGACAAATGAAGATAATTGAGTTTATCCAGAGCAATGGAAGGATTACTTCGGCAGATATTCAAAAAATGTTTAAAATCAGCAGACAGGCTGCTCATAAAGAGATAAGAAAATTGTTGCAGTTGGAGATAGTAGAGCAACAAGGTTCTGGCAAAGGTATTTTCTATGTTTTTAAATAAGTTGACGCAAAAGTTGACGCAAAAGTTGACGCAAAAGGAATTTATTCTGTATTGTGCCTCTTTGAGGAGGTTGGCTCCGGAACAAATAAAATTACAAATTAGTGTAAAGAGTGGAGGTTGCCTGAGCCAGAATTTGGTATAAGCGGAACAAGTATATTTGTGCGAATTAAAAAGGATATCCTGACAGAAGATTACCTTAAAAAATTGGGTTTAAATGAAAGGCAGATTAAAGCTGTAATGTATGTGAAAAAAGAGGGAAAAATAACGAATAAAAAGTATCAGTCACTTTATAATGTATCAAAACGTACAGCTACCAATGATTTAGATGAGATTGTGCAAAAGAAGATATTTGAAAAAGTTGGCACAAGAGGTAAGGGAACATTTTATATAATCAAAAGAGCAATAATTGGGCAAATTGGGCAAAAAAAGGGCAACAATTGGGCAAAGACGCAAAAGGCACAGAAAAGACGCAAAAAGAGGTAAATAATGCCTGAAATATTTACCATAAAAGCAAGCGATTTGGTTTTAAAGGTATCGGAGAATATAGATCCGGCAAGGTTTGATATTTCTAAATATGAAGCGTTTCTGGATGCTTTGTGTGGAACAAGAGAGTTTCAAAAAGAGGCTATAAGGACTGTTTTAAGATATCTTCTTGGTGGAAGATACAGAAATTTAAGGAATTTAGTAGAGGAAAATTACAACCGAAATCCCAATTTAAGAGAACTTTATCCCACATTTTCTGATTTTGAAAGGCATCTTCAACTTCCTGATAAGCTTTCCTGCACAATAGATTTAGCCACAGGAACAGGTAAAAGCTATGTTTTATATGGAATTGCAAGGATTATGCTT
>JAFDIG010000313.1 GCA_019308145.1 Deltaproteobacteria bacterium
CAAGGAAAGGTTATAATATATGATAAAGAAGCCGTAAAGATAGTCCATAAAGACTCATTTAATAAATTAAAACAAAGAGTTATAGATATATTAAATGAATTCCATAATAAAAACCCTTTAAAAACTGGGATGATAAAAGAGGAGTTAAAGGCAAAACTTTATAAAAATATTGAGAATAAACTCTTTGTTTATCTTATTTCTTCACTTGAGAAAGAAAAGAAGATATTAGTTATGGAGGATAAGGTATCCTTACCAGGAAAAGGTGCTATTTTAGATAAAGAAGATAAAGTGCTTTTAAGAAAGGTTGAAGATATGTTTCTAAAGGCTGGGCTTACCCCTCCAGGGATAAAAGAGGTAGCGAAGGTATTATCTACAGATGAAAAGAAGATAAGCTCTATTATAGAATATCTTTTTTCTGATAAAAGGTTAGTAAAAACTAAAGGGGAGCTATATTTCCACGTTAAGGTTATTGAAGAACTAAAAAATAGGATGATCGACTTTATACAAAGAAACAATGGGATTAATACTCAACAATTTAAAGAGATTACAGGGGTTTCTAGAAAATATGCAATACCTCTTCTTGAATATTTTGATAACCAGAAAGTTACTTTGAGGGTTGGGGAAAAAAGGATCTTAAGGGGCCAGCGTTATACCTAATTATCCCAGATAGATTTCCAAACAAAAAAGCATCAAAAAGCACTCCTGATACTATATCGTTTTGTTTATCAAATTTTACATGAATAATACCACTTGTTGAAGGAAAGAAATCTGGAGGTAAAATTGCTTCAAGCTTTGTGTAGCCTTTCTTTTTTTCTTTTATCATATGGACTTTAACTACTTTTATTCCATCTTTTGAAGCCATAGCAATTTTTAGGATTTTTTCAGGAGTATTAAATTTATACTTACCAAAAACAAAATTAAAATAACCAGAAAGAGGGTCTTCATAATTTTTATAATGGTTTTTGAATCTCTTTTGCCATAAAAGTTTGCCATCTTGCCAAAATTTTATTTTAATTATACCTTTTTTGAAATCATAAATATATTTTAACTTTTTTATCTTATCTTTTTTTCTCACTTCTTTGATAAAATATTTAGAGATATAACCTCCTTTATTATCAGGAACAAGCATGCTATGATAGGTTATAGATATATTACCCATAAAGATCTTAACCCATTTTACAGGTATTCCATGAACAAAAAGGTGTATATACCCGTTTTTTTCTTGATAAAAAGAGAGTCTTGCCTCCCCAACTTTTATAATATTAATAAAAAAAATATCATATATTTTTACTGTTTTTTGTGGAAAAGATATTGCTATTAAAGGAATAAAAAGGAGAGTTATTAAAATAGATAGAAATATAAAACGTCTCATTATAAATAAATATAAAAAATAAGGTATTTTTCCTTTTAGGCTGCCAAAGTCAGCCTAAACTTAATTAGCCCGTTTTTTCATGATAATTAAAAAAATTATAATATTTTTCAATAAAAAAGACAAGATTAAAGCAGATGGGTATAGATATCTTGACTTTTAATCTAAGATTTTATAGTAAAAAGTTGAATAAAATCATTTTTAACAATAATTTTTGATATTTTTTTAAAAAATTTTAAAAAGTGATTTTTTCTAAAAAATGGAAAGGGTTAAAAGAATAGAAAAGATAAAAAGGATTTTGTCAATAAAATCTCTTGATGGTATTCTTATCTCAAGGATAGAGAATGTTCGTTATCTAAGTGGTTTTACAGGTGATACCGCTATATTGCTAATTGGAAATGATCTGAGATTTTTATTGACAGATGGGAGATATACTCTCCAAGCTAAAGAAGGTGTTATAGGTTTCAAGATAATAGAAATCAAAAAGGCAGTGGAAGGTCTCGCTGATCTATTGAAAAGTTATCATTTAAAAAGGATTGGCTTTGAATCAGATGTTATTACCTATGATCTTTATCAAGATTTGACTAAAAGGATAAATTTTGTTGAGTGGATTCCTATAAAAGAAGAGATACAATCCTTAAGAGCTATAAAAGAGGATAAAGAGATCCTTTTAATTAAAGAAGCAGCTAAAATGGCAGATGATGCTTTAAAGAGTATTTTCCATCTTATAAAGCCAGGAGCAGTTGAAAAGGATCTCTCATTAGCTCTTGAATTTGAAATAAAAAAAAGAGCAGATGATATAGCTTTTGATATAATAGTTGCATCAGGAGCTAATTCTGCTATGCCTCATGCAGTCCCTTCTAAGAAAAAAATAGATAAAGGGGATTTTATTATCATAGATTTTGGGGCTAAATATAAAGGTTATCATTCAGATGAAACCGTTACCTTTGGGATCGGTTTTTTAGACGATAATAAGAAAAAGATATGGCAGATAGTAAAAGATGCCCAGGCTTTTGCTTTTGAAGTGATAAAGCCGAACATTGAAGCAAAGAAGGTTGATGAAACAGCTCGAAACTATATAGATTCAAAAGGATATGGCAAATATTTCTCTCATGGCACAGGTCACGGGGTTGGATTAGCCATTCATGAATATCCTTATATAACCTCTTTAGAGAGTGGAATTTTAAAAGAGAATATGGTATTTACAGTTGAGCCAGGGATATATATACCAAATCTTGGGGGGGTAAGGATAGAAGATACAATAGTTGTAACAAATGACGGATTTAAGGTATTAACAAATTATCCAAAGGAAGTTGAAATAATATAAAATAGGAGATTAAATATGACAGTTTCTACATCAGAGTTTCGTAAAGGATTAAAAATTGAACTTGAAGGAGAACCTTTTGTTATTGTTGATTTTCAACATGTTAAGCCAGGGAAAGGC
>JAFDIG010000314.1:0-453 GCA_019308145.1 Deltaproteobacteria bacterium
TAAAGGTAATAAAAAGGCTTTCACACTTATTGAATTGATAGTGGTAATCTTTATTATTTCGATGGCTGCTGCTTTAGTGGCACCTCGTTTAGGTGGAAGTAGCAAATCTTTGAAATTAAAACGCGCTGCTACACATCTTACAGCTCTTTTTAGATACGCAAGAATGCGATCAATAGTTTTAGGTTATCCTTTGATAATAAAAATGATCGTAGAAAAAAATCTATTTATTTTCGAGGACCTTTCAGTAAAAGAAGATAAAAATATAGAAGGTGAAGAAGAAAAAGAAACCATTAAAATCTTACAAAAAAAGTATATTTTACCTAAAGGGGTATCTATTTCCAATCTTATGCTCAATAAAAAAGAGATATCTGATAAAGGAGAAATGATTTTCTATCCTGATGGAACTATAGATGAAGTAGAGCTCACCTTAAAAGGGGATAAAAAGAGGAGTTA
>JAFDIG010000314.1:474-3632 GCA_019308145.1 Deltaproteobacteria bacterium
GGAGTTATGAAATATATGGCCATCCTATTACAGGAGAAATCCTTATCAAGAAATCCCCTTAAGAACTCTTTAAGTGGTTTTACTTTGCTCGAGGTCTTGGTTGCCCTAATTATATTAGGGCTCTGCTTTACTATTATTATGCAACTTATCTCTGGTGCATTAATTTTAAGTAAATCATCAAGGGATTATACAAAAGCATCTCTTCTATGTAGAAGAATTATGGAAGAAGCATTATCTCAGAATGTGGTAAAAAACGAAGAAGGTGAAGAAGATGGGATGAAATATATAGTTGAAACAGAGCCTATCACTCTTTATGAAGATGAAGAGGAAGATAAACTTCCATTTAAAGAAATAAAAACAAAGGTTACTGTTTTATGGCGAGTAGGAAAACGAGAAAAAAAAGTTATATTTTCTTCTTTAAAACTTGTGCCAAAAGAAAAGGAAGAATAAATAAAAAAGGATTTACACTTTTAGAACTTATCCTCTCCCTTTCTATCTTATCTGTTCTTGTTGTTCTTATGGCAGGTGTTATGAGTTTAGGAAGTCGTGCATGGGATCATGGAGAGGAGATGTCTAATGATTCTCAGAAAATAAGAATAAGTTTAGGCTTAATAGCAAAACAACTTAAATCTATTTATCCTTTTCCATTAAGAAAAGGAACTATTTCTTATGTAGCATTTAACGGAAAGGAGAATCTTCTTGATTTTGTTTCTACATACTCTTTTACAACAAAAGGCATTGAAGCAATGTTTAGGGTTACATATCAAGTGAAAAACGATAAAAAAAATGAAAAAGAAAATCTTCTCGTGCAAGAAGAATGGATGCTTGATGGCAAAAAATTCAAAGAGGGAAAGGGAAATGAGGGGATTGCTTGGAGCTTGATAAAGAATGCAGAAAGTATCCGTTTTTCATTTTATGATCTTGACGAAGAGAAGTGGCTCAAGGAGTGGAAAGCAGAAGAAAAAAAATCATTACCTGCTTTAATAAAGGTAACTATAACAAAAATGAAACCTGGTAAAAAGGCTTTAGAGAATTTCTCTATAATCATTGAACCTCCCGTAAGAGAGAAAGGATGAATATAAATAATAAAAGCGGCGTTGCATTGATTTTAGTTTTGTGGGTTATTGCTATTATGATGATCATTGCATTTTCATTTTCTTATAGTATGAAAACTGAAGCAAAGATTGCCTCAAACTATAAAAAGCTATCTCAAGCATACTATTATGCAAGAGCAGGGGTTAACCATGCAATTTTAGATCTATTGCTAAGATGCCAAGGAGAAAAGGAAAATCGATTCAATATATCAGGTATACCTGAAACCTTATCATGGGATGAAGGAGGATATAATATTATAATTAAAGATGAAGGAGCTAAATTCAACCTTAATAAAATGAATGCAAAACAACTTAGAGATATTTTCTCTAAATGTGATCTAAAAAAAGAGGAAGTAGATATAATTGTTGATTCCATTCTGGATTGGAGAGATAAAGATGAGCTACATAGGCTAAATGGAGCTGAGTCAGATTATTATCAAACACTTGATCCACCTTATTCATGTAAAAATGGTAACTTTGATACTATAGGAGAGTTATTACTCGTTAAGGGGATAACACCTGAAATCTATCATAACTTAGAACTTGAAGATATATTTACTGTGTTTGGCCATTCAAGTAAAATAAATATTAATTCTGCAAGCAAAAAAGTGCTAAGTTTAGTCCCTGGAATGACAGATGAGATGATCGATAAGATAATAAGCGCGCGCAATGAAAAGGAATTTACACATATAAATGAACTTATCCCAATAATAGGAATGAATGCATATAGAACTGTTTATAGATACCTAACTACATCCCTAACTTATTATTTCTCTATCATCTCTGTTGGATGGATACATGGGTTAAGAATGGGTAGAGCAATAAAAACAACAATAAAAATTACTCCAAAACAGAAAGAAAAATATAAGATTCTTTATTGGCATGATGAAAAGATTTATGAGAGGGCATTAAATGATATCTTCAGCAAAAGGGCTTGGCATTGATATAGGGGATAAATACCTTGCTGTCTGCATTCTTGAACGGGGCTTTAAAAAAATCAGGGTTGTTGATCAAACATTTATCCCTTTTATATCCCTTTCAAAAGATGAAAAAAATAAAAGAATAAAAGAAGAGCTGCTTAGAATTAAGCAGGAACATCCTGATCTTAAATCAGCTTCTATTACTATACCGAGAAAGGATATTATATATCTTTCTTTTAATATGCCTTCTGCAGTAAAAGAGAATCTATCTTTTACAATGCGATATGAAATAGGCAAAAAAGTCCCTTTTAGCCAAAATGAATATATATATGACTTTCAACTCTTAAATGAACAGGTTAATAACTCGTTAAATATAATGGGTATTGTTGTTCTTAAAAAGATAATAGATGAAATCATCTCTCTTTTCTCCTCAATAGATATTAAGATAATAAATATAGAACCAACTACAGTAGCCACATTTAACCTCTTACTTTGGGGAAATATGATTCCAAAAAATGGAACTTTTCTTAACATAGATATAAGAGATTCAAACTATACCGTAGATATAATCAACAATGGGGTGCTAATGGAATCTCGCCTTTTTCCAATTCGATCAACAGAGCTTTTAGCTGAAGATATAGCAAAAAAAAGCGAAATTCTTTTTTATGGAATAAAAAGAAACCTCCCTGATATGGATGAGATAGATAAGGCATTCTTTATCCTACCAAAAGAAAACAAAGATATAATAAGCCAATTTGAGAAAAAAACAGGGATAAACTCAAATTTAATTGAACCAACAACTTCTCTCCATATAAACCTTCTACCAGAAGAACAAAGACCTATTGTTAAAAAAAGAAAACATACTATAACAATAATATTAGCATCTTTAGCTTTTATACTTTTTATCTTATGGGGGGCAAACGGATTCATTAAAGATTCTATAGTAGAGCGAAACTTAAAAAAAAGAGTGGAAATGCTTCGCCCTAAAGCCCTTGCCCTTTTGGAAGAGAAAAAAAATATTATAAAGGAAAAAAAGAAGATCGAGATGATTGATAAAATAATAAGATGGGATCTCTCTTTTTTAAATATTTTAAAGGAACTTACAGTGTTAATTCCTGAAACCGCTTATATAGAAAGCTTGGAT